>NZ_JAUTYT010000015.1:0-119447 GCF_041946075.1 Flavobacterium sp. LAR06
TTATCCTGTATAGTCAGGATGTTTTGAAATAAAATGTTTATCTACTTGTGATAATTTACTTCTTCTGATTTTCAATTGAAACTTTTCTAAATTCTTTCAATAATTTCTCAAGCTCTAAAGTTGATTTACGTGCTCTGGCTCCCGCAGCTTTAACACCTTTTTCAACTAATGAATTTGACTCTGTCACAAAATTTTCGATTTCTGCATTTATTTTTGCCAATAAATCTTTCATGCTTATACGTGTTAAATTAAGGAGCAAAAATAAAAGTTTGCATGATAGATAACGCATCTTTAATGTTAAAATTGTAACTCTTTTTATCCTTTGAGTTAATAATTCGTTAACCTGCGGGCTTTACCTTTTAATATCAACCACTTACAAAAAACAGTCCTGAGAATTATTTTTTAGTTCTTTCTTTTTTTCCCTACAATTACCTGGTAAAGGCTTCCTGAAAGGGTATTCAATTTTAATTATTTAAAAAATAAATGCGGCTTGGTATATTATTCTTAAGGGAAGGTTCGTATTTTAAATACCCATAGGAGCTAAGTTCTCTTATTGTTTTGTGATAAGTAGTGAGTGATATTTTGGCTATAGGCACAATTTGATAGCTAAAGGCGCTAATAGGATTTACAGCACCTCTTGATGCGCTGTACTGCAAAAGCGCAGAAAAAATAGCCAGATGTGTGGCGCTGATTCTCTGATCTTTCTCACTGGCTCTGAGAAATTCTAAAAGCGATTTTGAAATCTCAGAGCTTATTGGACCTGTTTTGTCTTCTTGGCTTGGCTTCTCTGGAATCTTGAGACTCGTTTTTATCTTCTTGACGCACTTTTTTTTTTTGACTCACCAACAACCTGGTACTCCACATCAAGCTTATTTATATCCTTCAGGAGCCTGTTATCTATTTTTTTTAGCTCACTATCGTAAATTTCAAGGGTTTTGAACTGAGGACTCGCTGTGATAAAAAATCTATCTTCTTTACCGTCTTTTAAAAAAATAACGCTCTGCAGGTTTCCTTTTTTAAGTGAGCGTATCAGGTTCTCACTCAGGGTTTCATTCTGCAGCTCTTTTATAGGGTATTTGGAAAGCGTGCCATGAAGGTCATATCCGTAATTCTCGTGATAGAGCTGCAGCTTAAAATTGCCTTTCTCATCGGTTTGTTTAAAATCCATCTGCACCCTGCCTACCTAAATGATGTCATGGAGCAGCTCGAGGGTCAGATGGCTTCGGCTAAAGTGGCCATGGCACGCCTTTCCTCCCCCCAACTCTATTATGTGCTCTCTGGCAATGATTTTACCCTGGATATCAATAACCCTGAGCAGCCCAAGATTGTCTGTATGGGCAATAATCCCCAGAAAACACAAACCTACGGAGCGGTATTATCGCTCTATGTAAACCGTCTGCTGAAATTAGTCAATCAAAAAGACAAACAAAAAAGCAGTCTTATTTTCGATGAGTTTCCTACCATTTACCTCAATAATATGGACAGTCTGATCGCTACTGCCAGAAGCAATAAAGTAGCAACTTGCCTGGGTGTACAGGATTTTAGCCAGCTTCGCAAAGACTACGGAAGAGAGCAGGCCGATGTAATTCTCAATATAACGGGAAATATAATAAGCGGGCAGGTAACGGGAGATACCGCCAAACAGCTCTCCGAGCGCTTTGGCAAAATAATGCAGGATCGGGAAAGCTTATCGATAAACAGCTCGGATGTCTCCATTAGCCGCTCCAGACAACTCGAATTGGCTGTTCCGCCTTCAAAAATTTCATGGCTCAGCTCAGGAGAATTCGTAGGCATGGTGGCTGATGATCCCAACTGCAAGATTGACCTGAAAGCTTTCCATTGCCAGATACTCAACGATCACAATGCCATTCAAAAGAAGACTCAGCATTATAGAGATATTCCAATTGTAGCGCCAATAACCAGCCAGATCGTTCAGGAAAACTACCTTGGAATAAAGCAGGATATCCAGGAGATCATATCGGGTGAAATAAGCCGCCTTACATCTGATGCTGCATTGTCGGCCCTTATAATTAGAAAATGAATCAAAGAGATCGTATCTCCTAAAAGATGAAGTAATGTATAAAAATGATCCTCATGGCAAAAACAAACCAGACAAGAAAAAATCATCGCATCACGGTTAACTTTACCCTTGCGGAATCTAAAAAAATTGACAATCAGCTCAAGATCAGCACCTGTCGGACCAAAGCTGAATATTTACATGAGCTGATACGTAACAGGCCTATCACCACATTGTACCGAAATCAATCCTTAGAGGATCTAATTGAGGTAATTGGTATACTTAATCTTGAGATTAATACACTTAAAGCTAAGCTGCTTTCAACTGTGGAAACATTGTATACAAATAAAAATAGTGTTGAGCTCGAGGCATACTTTCAAGAAATGGAAATGAATATCACAGGCCTGAATACAAAAATGGATGAAGTTAAAACTCAAATTGAAAAAATTGTGGAGAAATGGTTGCAATCATAAAGACAAGTGCTTCGATACTTAAAACCATCGCTTATAACGAAAATAAAGTTAAAACAGGTGCGGCCGAGTTAATCTTTGCCGGGAATTATCCTGTTGATATGCATAAGATAAGCGATGAAATAAAAGTAAAGCGTTTTACAAAAAGAACGGAATTAAACAAAAATGCCAAACGCAACACTTTGCATATTTCTTTGAACTTTTCTTCATTGGAACATCATAGTAAAGAAAAACTGGCACGCATTGCCTATTTTTATATGCAGACGATTGGTTTTGCAAAACAACCTTATTTAGTTTATGAGCATTTTGATACCGGACATCAACATCTGCATGTAGTCACGGTAAATATAGAACAGTCTGGCAGACGTCTTCCTCTGGACAACGTACTTTTTCAAAAATCAAGACCAGTAACAACAGAGATCGAAAAACGTTTTGGACTTGTAAAAGCCTTCGGACAACGTAAATATCCTAAATTAGATGTATCCTCCGTTGTGGGCAAAATTCATTACGGGGAAATGGAATCAACAAAGGCGATAACCCAGGTGCTGGATTTTATTTTAAAGCGTTACCGTTATACAAATCTTGGCGAGCTTAATGCTGTTTTAGGGCAATACAATCTTCTGGCCGATAGATGCAAGGAAAATTCAAGAACATTTTTATGGGGAGGATTGTTATATAGAATATTAGATCCTCAGGGAAAACCTATTGGTATGCCCATTAAAGCCAGCTCACTTGATAGTAGACCTACTTTGAAATTTTTAGAGACGCAATTTAAAATAAATGCCTCTGGAAATACACCGCAGAAAACTCAAATAAAAAATATCATTGAGCGATCCCTTCAAAGACATCCGGGAGTCTCTGCGGACATTTTTTTTAAAATCCTGCAAAGAAAAGCCATCACGGCAATTACAAATAAGAATGACCTGGGTAGTGACCAGCTTACTTATATTGATCATAAAACCAAATGTGTCTTTAGTGCTGAAAATTTAGGTATTTCATGTAGTCTCTCCGCATTAAAAAACAACGAATCTTTACAGACTCCTGCTCTGAAAAAACGATTTATGAGAAAAAATAACCTTCCAAAGCTCTAGTGTAAGCTATGACTTAAAATGGATTTATCGAATTGCTTTTTTAAGTTTTTCAACTGAAGGATCTTCTAAGACTTTGAGCTGATCTATAACTATCTGGGCAATTTTTGTCGCCCCCAGTAAGGAGAGATGCGTGTCATCGGCTTTGTCCTTATCATAATAAGGATTCTCACCTGCCTTGAAGTGCAGATGCAGCGCCTTTGATTTTTCCGGCCCATAGGACCTCTCAAGTAATTCTGTGTGGTACTCTAAATCTATAAAGGGCACTTTATATTCCTGGGCTACCAGTCTTGTCTCTAAAGGATAGTCACCATGCGTGGGCACCAATACTCCTTTTTCATTAAAATTTCGTCTGCTAATAGAGCTTAGCAATACAGGGGTTGCCCCTCTGGCTCTACTCTCTTTTACAAACTTTATCAGATTGTATCTATAGGCCGTATGAGGATTTGTATAACGGGCTGAATCTTCTATTTTTTGATCGTTGTGACCAAACTCTATAAAAACATAATCACCTTTTTTTAGTTTTTTATAAATGGAATCCCAACGTTTCTCGTCTATAAAACTTTTGGTACTTCTTCCATTGACGGCCTTATTTACCACAACTATATTCTCTGAGAAAAAAGGCTGAAGTACCTGTGCCCAGCCATGCTCGGGATTGCGGTCTGAATCTTTTTTATTGGCCATGGTGGAATCACCAATGGTGTACAAAGTTGCTTTCTGGGCAAAACAGGCCCCCGAGAAAAGACAGATAAGCAGAATATAGAATTTCATTTTACATCTCTTAAATTAGTAGACTTTATATTTTCCCTTGTTTCTAATTATTTTGCTGCCGTAGGAACAGTTGCTCTTTGACCGATAAAAACATCACTCATTAAAACATTTTCTGCATTTTCATTTGAAATGGCATTTTTAGCCGACTTTATCTCAATGTTCTTCAAGGATATGTTTTTGATCTTTTTATCGGCAAATCCCTGAATCACAATTCCGGATTCTGATGCTTTATTGCAGCTAATATTTGAAAAATGGATATTGGAGATTTCTGATTGAAATCCTTTGCCTTCCCCATGATAATTCGCGGTCATGTATAGACAATCTTCAACCTGATCTAACTGAATGTTTCGAACAAAAATATTTTTTATAAAACCTCCACGATCTGCATTGGTTTTTAAATAAATTCCTCTTTTTAAATAGCCAACCGTTTTGCAATTCTCTACATATACATTTTGAACACCGGCTGACATCTCGCTCCCAATAACTACTCCATGCAGCCCTTTGAAATTGCAGTTTCTGATCACAATATTTTCACTTGGAGTTAGCGTATTGGCTCTTCCTTCATGATCTCTTCCCGCTTTAATAGCTACATTGTCATCGCCATTATCAAAAGTTACATTTTCAATTAAAACATCTTTAGCATATTCAGGATCAATTCCGTCATTGTTATAATTTAACGATTTATAGCTAACACCACGCACAGTGATACTTTGTGATTTGAGTAAATGAAGACACCAAAAAGGCGAATTTTCTATCCGAATATTTTCAACCAAAATGTTTTTGCAATTAAAAAACTGAATCATTTGTGGGCGCAGAAAATACCCTTCCCCAAAAGTTCTTTCTTTCAAAGGAACATTAGTATGATTCATCTCACGACTTCTGTTTTTACCAGCTTCTTCTTTTGCTTTAAAGCTCTTCCATGTCTTACCTCCTTCTCCATCAATAGTACCTTCACCCGTTATGGCAATATTAGAGCATTGGTATGCATAAATTAGCGGACTGTAATTATAAAGCATTGTGCCTTCCCAACTTGTTAAAACCATTGGCAGATAATCTTGTGGATTATCGCTGAATTTAATTTTTGCACCTTTCTCTATCTTAAGATTCACATTACTGACAAAATGTATTGGTCCATTGATCTTATAGATTCCTTTAGGAACAATAATAGTACCTCCGTTGTTCTTTTTACAGAGTGCCATTGCCTTGTCAAAAGCTGCTTTATTATTGCTTATTGAATCTCCCTTTGCTCCTAATTTTTGGATATTTATTTGATAAGAAGCAAAAATCGGCAACTGAATTCTATTGACAATTGAATCCACTTTTGCCGTTGGAAATTCACTATTCTGAGCAAAAGAAAAACAAGAAATGAGTAAAAAAAGAAGACATTTAAAATTCATATTTTTAGATTTTATAAATTAGATTTACTTTGAAAACCAATTTGCTATTGAATCTTTCAGGATATTTTCTGTTGTATATTTTTCAGCTTCTTTTTCAGTTAGCTGATGTGACCATGATACTCTTTTGGTAGGCTGCGAGCCTTCGCCTTTACAATTGTATTCGGCATAAAAAGATTTTTTCTCAGCATCCGCTTTAGACCAATTTTCCCAACCTTCAGCTCTAATGTGTTTTCCCATGTCACAATTTATATAAACTGTTTTGGCATAAATTCTCCAGGGCCTACCTAAATAAACCGCTGTTGCCTGAGGACTTGCAGTAAGCTTACAATTTTTAAAAACAAAACCAAACGAAACTCCTTCAGGTGTGCAGGCTGCTGTTATATACGAGCTTTTGATACTGTGAATAGTGCAGTTTTCAAATAATGCCGTTGCTCCTCCAAAAATAAAATCGGTTGTGCCTTCTATATAACAATCCTTAAAATATTGTTTTGCGTGATTTCCAGAAAGATATAAAGTATCCTGGTTTCCTAAAATAGTACAGTTTGAAATCTTTGCGCGATTGGCTACAACCGATAATGCAATCCCCTGTCCATTATCACCCGAAGTGTTTTTAATGGTTAAATTGGATGCTGAAAAGTCATCTCCTTCCACTAAAACCGTGTAAGTATAAAAAGTACTGTTTCGCCCCAGATTGATTTTCTTAAAATTGTCGTCAAAAGCAATAATGGTATTTTCTTTGCTTTCACCAATCAGGGTTAAATGCGTATTCCACTGGGGAATTCTAACCTTCTCATTATAAATTCCGCTTTTTATATTAATGGTTACTTCTTCATATGGAAAGGAAGGAGAGGCATATATCGCATCCTGAATTTTGGTATAATCACCTGAACCGTCTTGCGCAACAGTTAAAACTACTTTATTCTTTTTTAATGAAATCAGCTTTTGTTTTTCTGCTTCACTAAGTGAATTTTGCCTCTGAATGTTCTTCGGCCACCCACCAATATTTCTTTGGTAGAATAAGACGTTTTCTGCAATTGCATTTGCCTGCGTTGTGCCAAACCAGGCTGCATCATTTTTATGAGTACCATCTGGCCCGTTTTTATAGGTCTTTTGAGCTTGCAAACCCAAACTTACTAGTGATAAAAAAAGAAATATTGTTTTTCTAAACTCAGTCATCTTCATCTTATTTAGTTATTCTAAACCAATCGGCTGCCACATTACCTGAGTCATTGGTCACTTTCTCGCTCAAGGCAAAAAGTCCAACTTTGGCACCAATCCATTTTCCTTCTTTCGCGGTAAAATCACTTCCAATTGGCCAATATTTTTTATCATCCAAACTATAATAAAAACTACAGATTCCACTTTTTTTAACCTGGACTCTCAAGTAAACTGTATTGTTTGAAATTAAAATTGGAGTGGTTTGGGTTTCTGAAACTTTTTTATCAAAAGTTCCTGTTTTCTGATTCAAATACAGTTTACCATTATCGTTTTTAAGACACAAATAACTATAGTCTAAACCCATAATCAATAGTCCTGTTGATTCACCATTCAATCTTGCGTTAAACGTTAATTTGGTTGTTGCTGTAAACTGCTCAGCAGGAAATTTTTGCAATAGCAGATTTGGCGCTTCAAAGATTTTATTGCTCTCGTTTACTGTTGGCAAACAAAATAAATTCAGATATCCTAAACTGGTTGGAAATCCCCACTCAACCTGCGTATTTGCCTGCCATTGCCATTGCAATCCCAATTTTGGCGCGTTAAACTCATCTGATTCTGCGGGAGTTTGAATTGGATATTTCCCCCCAACATTTGGCTTTTTGAACGTCGTTACCGGCTCTCCAATTCCGTTTTGATCAAAGTCCTGTCCCATTACAGGCCAGTTGTTTTCCCATTTCATAGGCTGCAGATGAACGATTCGTCCGTATGCTCCTTTATCCTGAAAATGCAAAAACCAATCCTCGCCGGTTTGTGTTTGTACCCATGCTCCCTGATGTGGCCCATTTATAGTAGTTTTACCCTGCTCTAAAACTTTCTTTTTCTCATAAGGACCAAATACATTTTTCGATCTTAAAACCGTTTGCCAACCTGTGGAAACTCCTCCGGCCGGCGCAAAAATATAATAGTAACCATTTCGTTTGTAGAATTTTGGTCCTTCAATTGTACCTTCACTTTCATGACCATCAATTACCATTACTTCATCATTATTAGCAACAGTTCCGTCAATGTTCATCGTACAAACCGTAATCAAACTTTTAATTTTCGCACGACTTCCTGCATAGGCATGAACCAGATATACTTTTCCATCATCATCCCACAGAGGACTGGGATCGATGAGTCCGGATCCTGCTTTAACTAAAACAGGTTCAGACCAGGGTCCTTCCGGCTTTTTGGCTTTTATCATATAAATTCCAAAATCAGGATCCGGATAATAAATATAAAATTCATTATTGTGAAAAGTTATACTTGGCGCCCAAACACCATTCCCATGCTGTACTTTATCAAAAGTTTCTGTTGGTATTTGTTTGGAAAGTGCATATCCTATAATTTTCCAGTTGACCAAATCTTTAGAATGCAAAATAGGTAAACCGGGAATGCAGTTAAAAGAGGAAGCCGTCATATAAAAATCATCACCTACTCTAACGGCATCCGGATCTGAATAATCGGCATGAATTATTGGGTTTGTATAGGTTCCATCTCCATTATCAGGTACCCAAACCTGGGCTAAATTCTTTTGCAAAGAAAACACTGAAAAGAGTAGAAAAATGATTTTTATGTTTTTCATTTTTTAATGATTATTGACTTTCAAAGTAAACCAAACAGATCAAAAAAACGGAATGGTTCATTGTAAGGAAACTAAAAATTGAATCAAATTATCTGCCTAATTCTAACGCGGCCAAAATAAACGGACCTGTTGCTTTAGGATCATTATCTTTTTTTCTTTCATTTACATAATATGCATACGAACCGTCTCTGTATGGATTACCTCCTAAACCGGCAACCTGACAGCAATTGGTAAGTGTGATACCGCCATCCTGGTCTACCTTTTTGATTAAGACTTTAGTTAAACCATCAAAAGCTTTATTAGCCAGTTTTTTATATTTTTCCGGTAAATAGCCTTTATTAGCTCCTTTTGCAAAAGCATAAGCAAACATTGAAGATCCGGAAGCCTCTAAATAATTTCCTTTTTCACCCCCTTTATCTGTCACCTGATACCACAGACCTGATTTATCCTGATATTTTGCTAAAGCCGAGCAAGCATTGTTTAAATACTTTACCAGTTCTTTTTGTTTTGGATGCTCTTTTGGCATATAGTCCAACACATCAACCAGAGCCATAACGTACCATCCGAGTGCTCTTGACCAAAAGTTTGGTGAATTTCCAGTTTCTTTATTGGCCCATGGCATTTGTTTGCTTTCATCCCAGCCATGATATAACAATCCTGTCTTTGGATCGGTAGCGTGGAGCTGAATGAGTTCAAATTGTTTAGCTATATCGTCAAAACTTTTTCCTGCTTCAAAAGTAGCGGTGTACTGCGCGTAAAATGGTTCTCCCATATACAAGCCGTCCAGCCACATTTGGTTAGGATAAATTTGTTTGTGCCAAAATCCTCCACTTGCTGTTCTTGGTTGTTCTGTCAATTGTTTACGAACTAATTGCAGTGCCTTCAGATATTTATCTTCTTTTGATTCTGCATAAACATCAAAAAGTAAACGTCCAGGCACAACGAGATCAATGTTGTATTTGTCAAATTCATATGTTTTAATAGATCCGTCACTTTCTACAAACTGGTCTACATAACTCCTTACGTAAGCCTTATATCTGGGATCTGGATTCTTTTTGTATAATTCTTCGAATGAATGTAAAACCAAAGCATGTACATAATCCCATTTCGGCATTTTAGAATCGTCTATCATGTAACTTTCCGGATGACGTTTCATGAGTGTCAAAGCCATTTTATCGGACCATTTTAAATCTTTAGAAATTACGATATCCTTACTTGCCGGCTCTTGCGAAATCACCCTGCAACTTGTAAAAGCCATAACACAAACTAGTAAAGCCGATACAAAATAACCTTGTTTTCTACTATTGTTCATTTTTAAATATATTTAAATTCTACTACTTTTCTAATTCTAATGCGGCTAAAATGAAAGGGCCTAATCCGTGAGAATTATCTACCTTTATTTTTTCTTTAATATAATACTCAAAAGAGCCATCACGATACGGATTACCACCGAGTCCCGCGCTTGCGCAGACTTGTGTAATATGAATTTCGCCATCAGGATCAACCCTGATTAACTTCTTTGTTATACCTTCAAAACCTTTTATGGCGAGATCTTTATATTTTTTGGGTAAGTATCCTTTGTTTGCTCCTTTTGCAAAAGCATAAACAAACATTTCAGATCCCGAAGCCTCCAGATAATTACCTTCTTTTGAGCCTGCATCTGTAACCTGATACCATAATCCCGAAGGATCCTGATATTTGGCAACTGCTATTGAAATTTCATTCAGAAACGCTATTAGTTCTTTTCTCTTAGGATGCTCTTTGGGCATATAATCCAGTACATCAACAAGCGCCATCATATACCAGCCAATAGATCTGGACCAAAAATTAGGTGAAGTTCCGCTTTCTTTACTCGCCCATGGCATTTGTTTGCTCTCATCCCACCCGTGAAATAATAAACCTGTTTTTTTATCAATAGTATGCAAATGGATCTCTTCAAATTGTTTTGCGATATCATTAAAATCTTTTCCTTTGTCAAAATCTAAAGTGTAATGCGCATAAAATGGTGTCCCCATATACAAACCGTCAAGCCACATTTGATAGGGATAGATTTTCTTATGCCAAAATCCGCCAGAATTTGTTCTTGGATGCGTTTCTAACTGCTTTCTGAGTGTTTGCATTGCAGTTAGATAACGACTGTCTTTTGTTCTTTTATAAAGATCAAAAAGCATTTTTCCGGCATTGATATTATCTATATTGTAATCTTCTAATTTGTAGTTCAGAATCTCACCTGAAGGGTTTATTACCGTTTCACCGTATTTCTTAATGTAATCTCCATAAACCGGGTTGTTTGTTTTATGATACAATTTTTCAAATGAAGTCATCACCAGACCCAGTTTATAATCCCATTTTGGCTTTTCGTTATTGTCAATCTGCCATGCTTTCGGATTGCGTTTTATGATCGAAAGCGCCATTCGCTCTGACCACTTCAAATCTTTAGCGATTACTATTTCATTCTTTAAAGATCCCTGAGCTATAATTTTACAACAAAAAAACAGCATCATAAACCCCAGTACAATTGAGGCGGCATAATTTATATTTCTATTGTCTATCATTGCAGATGTGTTTACTAGTACTTATTTAATGCTATTGTGCTTAACTAAAGTGTTGGCATAGCTACCTATAATTCCATTCGGTTTTGTCCTTGCACCTCAATTACATTTTTCCTTTTTTATTTAGAATTTCTAATTTTTCATCTAAATATTTTACAAATTCTTCTTTCGATTTTATTCCGTTTATCTCTTGTTCCCAAGCGCCTAAAAGATAAAAGGTGACAGCTTTTGTAGTTGGTTTGAAAATTAACAGATAATCTAAATCTGTTTCAATATTATTTTCTATTGTTCCCGTTTTATAAAAAATAGCCATCCCTAACTTATCGGGAACCAGTGATTGTTCACCGTAAGTAGCGATGTAAGCCCACTTTTTATTTATGCTGTCTTTTTTAAATAACTCCGTGTTTTTTTGCTTTGCAATTCCGGTGCAAATTCCCTTAATCTCTTTTGAAGCTCTGATTGTGTGCTGTGTATAGAGCTGATCTGGTTTAATGATGAGTTCTGATATAAAGTCGATTTTATCTGAAGCCGTTTTCCAACCATAATAATTCACCTTTACACCTGACTGAGTCGTTTTGTTTACCACTGTTGCAATAGTTGAATCTACTTCACGAAAGTGCAATTTTTCATTATTTAAATAACGATCAATCGAACCAATACCAATTGCTTTACCCGCTTTTAGGATATCAGACCCCCAGTCGCTCATTTCATGATAGGAATCAAAATTATCCTGTCCTACTTTTGGCAAAATCATCTCTGAGGTCTTTTTACCGAAAATATCAATTGCATTTCTCCAGTCTAAATACAGGCGATAACCAATTCTGTTACTTTCCCAACCTGGTCCTTCATAACGTATATCAAAAGAATGATCTGTATGCTCAGGAGCCAATTTTAGTCTGTCCACATTTTTAAAAACTGTTCCGCCTTTGTATTTTCTTCCTTCCCATTTTCCATCGGTTTTGGCCGAAATCTCAGCATATGTTTTTGCTGTTTTTATATCGTATTTTTGAGCACTTACTACCATTGAACCTAATAAAAGTAAGCTTGTTATTGTGATTTTTGTTTTCATCTTGTATGCGGATTATTTAAAAATTTTATCTAAAAATTGTGTGGTATAAACAATCGTTTCAGTAAACCAGGGCTGGAAAAACCAAAAAGAATGAGGTGAATTCTCCATTGTTTTAACTTCACTATAAATCTTATATTGATTTAAAATGGCAATCATATCATCTCTCCCTGCATGAAATCTGGGAAAACTACTATTTATAAAAAGTATTGGAGGCGAGACTTTATTAGTATGACTTAAAGCCGATGCACTGCTCCAATTTTCAGGTTTTTCCGCGTAAGTGCCTCCAAGCCAAAATGAAGCCATATCTGCTTCTGAAGATTCGGGATGTTTAAATGCTAAAACTCCATCAACATCAATAATAGCCTGCACTTTTGAAGAAGATTTACTCTTAAACGATTTATCTTCAAAATCTAAAATTTCGTTTGTTGTACCAATCAAAGCTGCCATTTGTCCTCCTGATGAGCAACCTAAAACGGCAATTTTGTTTGGATCTACATTAAATTTTATAGCATTATCTTTTATAAATTTTATGGCATTTTTTACATCATAAATTCCTTCGGGATATTTTGCTTCTAGTGACAATCTGTATTCAATTGCAAAACAAGAATAGCCTTTCAAGGCAATTTCTCTGGCCATGTCCTGCAGCTGATTTTTATTCCCTGATCTCCAGCCACCACCATGAATCATGATTACTGCGGGATTGTTTTTTTGCTTATTGAAGAAAAATGCATCCAAGTGTAATGCCCTGTCTTTATGCTTTTGATAAATGACCTCTTTAATTTCAGTAACTGCAATATTACTTTGACTTTGCGCGACGGTTATAAAGGGATATTTTTTGATTAATTTATTATAAGTGCTTTTTATAGTATAGGAAGTATCGATACTATAATTGTCTTGAGCAAAAATAGTAGTAGCGATCATGAGCATTATAAAAAGTATCTTCTTCATCTTAAAATGAAATTAGTTAAGAAAGGAGTTTGATCAATTTGCCAAACTCCTTCTTAACATCTTCAAAAAATAATTTCTCAAAAAAGTATCAAATTACTAATAACCAGGATTCTGAGGAAAATCTTTATTTGGATTTAAATCAAGTGCTGATTGAGGAATTGGTCTTAAAATTTTCTTTTCTCCATCGGTACCATTAAAATTGGCAGCTTTGATAGTATAATTGTATTGAGAGGCTCTTGCTATAAGAGTACCAGTACGTTTCAAATCAAACCATCTTTTATATTCTCCTAACAACTCTCTTCCTCTTTCGTCTAATATATAATCAATATTAAACTGTCCGATAGTTGCATCGGCTACACCAGCTCTTCTTCTTACCTCATTTAAACGAGCTAAACCGGTTGCCGGCTGGCCTGCTTTTAAATAAGCCTCTGCAGCAATTAAATAGGTTTCTCCTAACCTTGACACAATAAAATCACGTGTACTCGCTGGTCCAGTACTTGCAGGTGTTAATGGATCTGGGTCATCAAACTTTTTAACAGGAATGGTTTGGTAATCTATATTTTTAGTTAAAGTATATTCTGCTGAATATTCACCCCAAGGATGGTAAATAAATCCAGTTGCTAATTTACCCTCTTTTGAAGCTAAATAATCAGCTTTATCCTGTGCCGTAAACCATTTTGGCTCATAGAAATGCTTTAACATTAAAGTCGTTTTATCAGCTACTCTAAAGAAATCATAATAATTTTCATATACTTCATTCATAAAAGTTGCAGCCCAACGCTGATCTCCTTTTTCATATAACCCTAATGCATATCCGGTTGGACATAAGTTATAACTTCTTAATGGAGCACCACCTTTTGTTTCGCTACCACCTAAATAGGAACTGAAATAGTAAAACTGATTATTTCCTAAAGTGGCTGGAGAAGTACTAGTTGAATTTTTATCAAATTGTACTGAAAAAATAACTTCAGCATTTAAATCGTTAGCTGGTAAAAATAGCTGGCTCCATGCAACTGTTAGTGTTTGGCCCGCAATAGCTGCATCAGCATATGCTGCTGCTTTAGTAAAATCTGCAGCAGTACCAAAGGATTCATAACCTCTTGTTAAATAAACTTTAGCTAATAAATCCTGAACAGCTCTTTTATTCACTTTACCTGAAGCTGCATATGGATCAGTTCCAACTGCTGCTAAAGATTCATCTAAATCCTTAATTATAAAAGTGTAAACTTCCTCTGCTGTATTTCTAGTAAAAGACTCATTATCTGCTGTAAAATTTTTATCAACAATAGGCACTCCTCCATAAGTTTGTACTAGTAAAAAATAAGAAATTGCTCTAATAAATTTAGCTTCACCTACTAATTGCGGTATCTTGGATGTTTGTTCTGTAATGGTAGAGTAATAAACAGTTTTATTTACAGATTGAATAGCTTTATAACATTCCTTATATAAATAATCTACATTATTTGATGTTGGAATCAATTGAGTATATTGACTTAAACCAGCTGGCTCAGCGGTTCTTCCTTCTGCATACATATCTGTACCTGCACAAAATAACCAAGGTTCTCCACCATAAACCGTTTTTAATCTTGCGTATGTACTGTTTACTAAAAACTGAAATCCGGCAGCTGTTTTGTAGGTCTCATCTGCAGAAGCATTTGAACGTATATCTTCTTCAATAAAATCGTTACAAGAACTAAAAATAGTAACGACAAGTCCTAATAATATTATTATTTTTTTCATTTTTTCTTTAATTAAAATTTAAGACTTAATCCCAATTGTGTTGTTATAGAAGCAGGACGGTTAACTCCTAATGAAGATGCTGCCCACTCTGGATCATATCCTTCATAATCCGTGAATACAAATGGATCTAATACGTTAGCATAAATTCGTAAACTACTAATTTTCAATTTTTTACTTAAATCTGAAGAAAATGTATATCCTACAGAGATATTTTTGATTTTCACATAAGAAACATCTTGATAATAGGCAAAATTACTTCCCCAAAAAGCTCCTGCTCCAGTTGCTACAGGTCCTGGACGCGGATATGCATTTGATGCATTTGATTCAATACCCCCACCGTTTGTTGGGATAAAATAGTCCATAGCCATTTTTTGACGACCACGGTCACTTACGTTTGCAAAATTTTGATGAAAAGTACTCAATACTGTTTGGCCTTCACTACAAAGAACAGAGAAATTAAAGTCGAAATCACCAACAGTTAATTTTGAATATACACTTCCCTGCCATTCTGGATTTGGATTTCCAATTGTAGTACGGTCTAAATTATCAAATTTGCCATCATTATTTAAATCTTTTAATTTAGCCTGACCAGGCAACATATTATATGTTGCAGCTTCTGCAGCCTGACTTTCTTGCCAAACACCATCATATACATAATTGTAATTTGAGTTCAATGGTTTACCAATAAATAAATTATTACCTATATCATCTACTTGGTCCTGACCGTTAATAGACTCCAGTTTATTTACATTTTTAGTGAAAGTAAATGTAGTTTCCCACTTCACTTTTTGTGTTTGAATATTTTTTGTAGTCAAAAGTATTTCAACTCCCTTATTACTTATTGATCCAACATTAGAAATTGTAGCACCACTAGGTATACCATATTCAAAAGGTAATGCTCTATTGTATATTAACTCATCAGATAAACGATCATATACATCAACAGTACCTGAAATACGATTAGCAAAAAATCCGAAATCAAGACCGAAGTTTAACTCGCGTGTTTTCTCCCAAGTTAAACCTGTATTGGCTAAATTCTTAGATTCCCAACCTGTAACTAAATTACTGCCATTAGCATAAAAAGTTTGTTGATCTAATAATTGTTGCGTAGAATAAGGTTGTACATTGTTGTTACCTGTATATCCTAAACTGGCTCTCAATTTAAGATCCGAAACCACATTGCTGTTTTGTAAAAAGGCCTCTTTATTAATTTTCCACCCCAATGCTACCGATGGAAAGCTTTGCCATTTCACACCTTCTGCAAGCACTGAAGCACCATCCCAACGATTTGTAGCGGTTAATAAGTACTTGTTTTTATAAGCATAATTTAAACGTACTGCATAAGAACTTAATGTTCTTTTTTCGTAATAAGAGTCCATATTATAACTGGTCTGTAGACCTGCTCCTAAATCATAATATCCTGTATCGAAAGGCATACCATTTGCTGATGCAAATGCTGTTTTATCAACATTAGAAAATAAACTTTGCAGTAATAATGCGCTAAATTCGTGTACATCATTAAATGTCTTTTTAATATCTACTTGATTATCCCATGTATAATTAAAATTTTCATTTTTGTTTAATGATGCTGATCTTTTCCCATTTAATCCAACACCAGCATTTGATTCTGCACCGAATGATTTACCAATTTCTTCGTTTTCAAAACCTGCTGAAAAAGTAGTTTTGAAAGATATCCAATCAATAGGTTGGTATTGAAAGTAAACATTTCCAATGGTTTGCCATTTATTTCTATTTTGAACAGAATTTGCAATTTCCACTAATGGATTTACAGTACTTGTTTTATCAATTACGAAAGCGGTACTGTTGGGTAACGTTAATTTCCCTGGTAAGAAAAATAGTTGTCCCACTATATCTTGACCATTTTCATCTACAGCCCATGGAGATAATAATGGACTTAAACGGAAAGCCTCCTGCATAGCCAAATCACTACCTAATTCTGTTTCTACCCTTGCAACTGTAAGATTTGCTCCAGTTGAGAACTTGTTATTGATTTTATGGTTCACACCCAACTTGAAACTATATTTGTCATTTGAGTCCTTATCTATCAATCCCTGATCTTGTTGAAAACCAAGAGCAAGGTTATAAGATAATCCACTTTCAGCTCTACCTGATAAATTTAGATAATTATTTGATGTCATTCCTGTTTGTAAAACAGCATCGTACCAATCAAAGTTGTATCCGTTATTTGCTCTTTCAACCAGCAAAGGACTTCTAACAGATGAAGCTGCCAAAAGTTGATCTTCCGTTTGGGTTGCAGGATTAGCCGTCATATATGCAGTACGGTGAAATTTCCACCACTCTTCAGCATTCATCATTTTAGGTAAACGTGTAGGGACTTTACTTCCGTAAGAAGACTCAAAAGATACATTGATACCTGATTTAGCAGTTGTTCCACTTTTAGTAGTTACAATAACAACTCCATTAGATCCTCTTGATCCGTAAATAGCAGCTGATGAAGCGTCTTTTAATATATCCATACGAGCGATATCCTGAGGATTTAAAAAGTCAATATTATCGGTCGGTACCCCATCTACAACATATAACGGACTTGATCCCCCTAATGAGTTATTACCACGGATAACCATTTTATAACCATCTCCTGAACGTCCTGAATTAGATGAAATTTGTACCCCTGGCGTACTACCCTGAATAGCCTCAAGAGGACTAGAAACATTTCTTTCTGTAATTGTCTCAGGTTTGATAGTGTTAATTGCTCCTGTAACATCGGATTTTTTAGCAGTACCATATCCCACTACAACAACCTCATTTAGAGAATTAGATTGTTCAGCAAGACTAACATTTACCTTAGATTTTCCGGCAATACTAACTTCCTGCGTCTGAAAACCTAAATAGGAGATTACTAAGATAGCTTTAGTATTTGATACATTTAATTTAAAACTCCCTTCAAAATCTGTTGAAGTTCCGTTTTTTGTTCCCTTTTCGAGAATGTTCACACCCGGCAAAGATAATCCGGCGGCATCGGTAATTTTTCCCTCTACAACGCTCGATTGAGCATTTATTGCATTACTACAAAGCAAATTCAGGAAAAATAAAAACACAAGATTGTATTTTATTTTTTTCTTTGATAATGGTCTAATTTTCATAGTTTGGTTAATTGTGGTTAAGTGATAGTTTTTTTCTTTTTAATTTTTAATTGGCTCTACTTTTTTGTCATTGATATAAGTGTTAATAAAATTGATGTTTTTTACATTCTTCAATTTATAAATGGAATCTACTTTATGAATTACCACATTTTTAAGTGTGATATTTTCCACAGGAGATACTTCATAGCCTTCAGCCCACACGCTATATTTTCCTCCGTTTTTTACATTTACATTTTCAAGATTAATATTTCTGATAACCGGTATAAAATTTCCGGTTTGTGATCCGTATACATTATAAAACATGTTTAATTTTAAAACACATTCCTTTACTGTCCCTACTTCAATATTTCGGACAAAAACATCCTCAATAATGCCTCCTCTTTTTGAATTTGTTTTAATGCGAATTGCTCTGTCCAGATTCGGACTATCCATTACACAGTCTTCGACAAAAACGTTGTTTACTCCTGCAGAAATTTCGCTGCCGATAACAACACCACCGTGTCCGTCAATCATTTTACAATTTTGCACGATAATATTTTTACTAGCTATCGCCACTCTTCTACCATCTGCATCTCTGCCTGATTTAATAGCGATACAATCATCACCTGTATTGAAAGTGCAGTTTTTAATAATTATGTTTTGAGAATATTCAGGATCACAACCGTCATTATTTGGCCCGTGGCTATTTACGGTTACTCCGTCAATAATAATATTATTTGATTTTAAAGGATGAAGAATCCAAAACGGAGCATTTATTATGGTGAGGTCTTTAATTAAAACCGTATTACATTCAAAGAACTCAACAAAGCTTGGTCGCAAATAACGCCCATCTCCGAAAACCCTTTCTGAAACCGGCACACCTTTTTCTGCCATATCAACTAAAACTTCTCTGTTGTTTGGATCATTTTGTGACGGAATGCCTTTTTGCCATCCATAACTTTTACCTCCTGACCAAACCCACCAGTTTGAATTGTTTGCCTGACCGTTAAGCGTTCCTTTTCCGGTAATTGCAACATTCGTTTTGTTTTTAGCATATATAAGAGGAGAGTAATTCATCAATTCAGTTCCTTCCCAAGAAGTATGAACTATAGGATAATCTTTTGGATTTGTACTGAAAAGAATCTCCGCTTTATCTTCTAAGTGTAAATTCACATTGCTTTCTAAATGAATAGCACCGGTAAGAAATTTTCCATTTGGAATAACTACTCTCCCTCCGCCATTTGCTGAACACGCTTTAATAGCCTTTTGAAAAGCTGCAGTATTCATTGTTTTTCCGTCGGCTATCGCACCAAAGTCAGTTACATTATAATCTTTATTCAAAAAGTGTGTTTTAGGCATACTTTTTAGGATCAAATCCTTTTTTTTCCACGGATCAGTCTCAGAAACCGCTGAAATCTGCTTTGAGCAAGATAAAACCAATACAATAACAGCGCCCAAAAGCACAGGTGATTTTAATAGTAAAGGCTTAATTTTAATCATTTCTGCTCTATTTATTATCATTTTTTAAATAAAATCAACAATCATGTAATCGATTACACGAAAATAGAAAAATACATTGAATGCACCAAATTAATTTAGAAAAATTTTATATATTTAATTTTTATTAGTAATTTTATTTACAGTTTGTGTAAAAAAACCCGTAATTTATTATCATTGTGAAATTGAAAACGATTTAGCTTTTATATTATGGTAATCGATAACATAATGGGTTAGATTATATAAAAAAAATGTACTTTTGTCTATAAATAAATCAAAAATATTTTTGAATGAGCGAGAAAATAACCATTTATGATATTGCCAAAAAATTAAATATCACCGCCGCTACAGTTTCAAGGGCTCTAAACAATAATCCTAAAATAAAAGAAAGCACACGTGACCTGGTAATCAAAACCGCTGCATCAATGAACTACAAGCAAAACAAACTTGCTTTAGCATTAAAAAGTGGACGCAGTAATAACATAGGTGTTATCGTTCCTCGTATTGACAGTAACTTTTTCGCTTCGGTAATCCGGGGTATAGAAGAAGAACTCCAGCCTCATGGTTACCAAGTTATTATTTGCCAGACTCACGAAGATCTGAAAAGAGAAAGTGAAAACCTATATACCTTAATAGATGCTCAGGTTGACGGAATCCTTATGTCTGTAACCGCTGTAAGTACTGAGAATGACGCCGCTTTTCGAAATGTTTTAGAGAAAAATGTTCCACTTATCTTTTTTGACCGTAGCAAACATATTGATGGTGTAAGCTCGGTAACAATCAATGACTTTAAAGGTGGTTACATTGCTACAAAACACCTGATCAGTGAAGGCTGCAGATGCATTGCTCATTTATCAGGGGATCAATCTCTTGAAATTTTCAAAAACAGGTTTTTGGGCTATAAACAAGCATTGTTGGATAACGGAATGCTATTTAAAGAAGAATATGTTGTTTCTGTTAAAAGTAGCGTTGAAGCCGGAAAAAATGCCGTTGAAACTTTATTACAACTGGAAACTCCGCCTGACGCGATATTCTCTTCGAGTGATTTTGCCGCTCTTGGGGCTATTCAGGAATTGAAAGAAAGAAATATCAGTATTCCTAAAGAATTTTGTGTAGCAGGATTTAGTAATGAGCCTTTTACCAAATTCATGGAATTATCGATAACCTCTGTAGACCAGTCTCCGCTTGAAATGGGTAAAATGTCAGCGCGCGTTTTCCTTGAACAGGTGGATAAAACTGATACTATCAAAATAGAAAAAAAGGTAGTGCTTGCTCCGGAATTACACATCCGTAAATCCTCGTCAAGGACTAACTCTTAGTTTTTTTTCACCATATAAGTGATATAAGTTCATTTAATATACTATTTACTTAACAACAAAAGGCAGCTCATATAAGAGCTGCCTTTTGTTTATTTAAAAGTGTCAACATACAGTTCGTTTGTCTTTTTAATTTTAAACTATAATGTAATAAAAAAGGCAGCTCTTTTAGGAGCTGCCTTTTAGCTTTATTATTCAAGTAAAAACTTAATTTACTTATATAACTTATAGGGTGAAAATTCTATAAAGAAACTCCTCTTTTCCAAGGGATAAAATCATTTTGATTTAAAATTGCAGCTTTTGTTTTGATTGTTCCACTTGCAACATCAATAATAAACTCAAGCATTTCATCAGCCATTTCATCAATTGATTTCTCTCCTGTAATGATTCCACCAGTGTCAATATCAATAATATCAGACATCTTTTTAGCCAGTTCCGTATTAGATGAAATCTTCACAACCGGTGCAATAGGGTTTCCTGTTGGAGTTCCCAGTCCTGTTGTAAACAACACCATATTGGCTCCTGAACCTACCATTGCAGTTGTACATTCAACATCATTTCCTGGCGTACAAAGCAATGTTAATCCCGGTGTAGTAATGTACTCACCATAATCAAAAACACCTGTAATTGGAGAGGTCCCTCCTTTTTTAGCAGCTCCAGCCGATTTCATTGCATCTGTGATCAAACCGTCTTTAATGTTTCCTGGAGAAGGATTCATATCAAATCCTGAACCTGCATCAACAACTGTTTTTTCGTACCATTTCATTAAGTCTAAGAAACGTTTTCCGCTTTCGTCTTCTACACAACGATTCACTAATTCCTGCTCCACTCCACATAACTCAGGAAATTCAGAAAGAATCGTTGTTCCGCCTAAAGCAGCTAATAAATCTGAAGTTACTCCTAATGTAGGGTTAGCTGAAATTCCTGAGAAACCATCAGAACCACCACACTCTAAACCAATTCTTAATTTAGATAATGGAGCTGGTTCTCTTTTTATATCATTGGCTTTTTTGATCGCTTCAAAAGTATCTTTTACAACACTGCTAAGCATCGTCTCAATTGTTCCGATTTGCTGTTGATCGTAGATTAAAACAGGTTTTTTACTGTTTGGATTGATAGCGTCCAAAGCATCTTTGAAGATCTGAATTTGAAGATTCTGACATCCTAAACTCAAAACTGTAGCTCCGGCAACGTTTGGATTATTTACATAACCAGCCAATAACTTAGCCAAACTATGCGAGTCCTGACGGATTCCACCACATCCACCCTGGTGTGTGATGAATTTTACTTCAATATTATTGAATAAATTAGCATCGTTAGAAGCTGCTTCATTACCAGCACCACCCGTTTCTGTTTTCACCAAAGAACGAAGTAACAATTGATAATCGTTCTCTTTTGGTTTCATGAGTTCTTTCTCAAAAATATCTTTTAAGATTTCGATGTTTCTGTTTTCACAGAAAACCAAAGGGAAAAACAACCAAACATTCTCAGTTCCAACCTGTCCGTCTTCTCTGTGATAGCCTTGCCATGTTCTGTCTTTCCATTTATCAATATTTGGAGAATTCCATCCAATAGTTTCCGTTTTACCTGTTACCTTATCACTTTCATGTTTTACGTTCGCAGTAGAAAGCAATCCTCCTTTTTCGATTCTTTCACTCGCTTTACCAACCAAAACACCATACATAATAATACGATCTCCTATATTAAAAGGAACCATCGCAATTTTATGTTTCATTTTCACATCAGATTCGATAGTGATATCTTGTCCTTCAAAGTTGATTACCTCACCAGCAACCAGATTCACAAGTGCAACAGCAACGTTATCTGAAGGGTTTACTTTTATTAATTTTTTTTGCATGATCGTAATTTTTAAAAAGTATGTAATCTAATTAATATTGTTTGCTGAAATTAGCAAATCCTTGTTCTATTCCGTTTTCTTCAATTTCATTTAAGGCCAATACTAAAGCTTCTGATAAACCTTTTACTTTAGTTAAATCTTCACCCCAGAAGTCAGTGTTCGCTAATACTTTCCCTACGACTAAATCTACAGATCCTAATTGCCACACATCTTTAAATGCTTCAACTATCTCCGGAGAATCTTTCACCGGTAATGCTTCGTTATTCCAGATTCCTTTGTAGAATTGAATTAAACTCGCTAATGAAAAAGTCAAATTAACAGGCAGTTTTTTGGTAGCATAATAATATCCTAACAAACTAGGTAAAACTCTTACTTTGAATTTTGAAATAGAATTCAGTGCAATATCAGCCAGTGCATGTTTGATAAATGGATTTTTAAATCGGTCCATTACTTCCTCAGAATAGGCCGTAATTTCATTTTTGTCCATATCAAGCGTTTCACTAATTTCACTAATAACACTGTTTACGAATTTTCCGGTAAAATCTCCGTTAACCGTTTCCATTACCAGTTTGTTACCGTACAAAAGTGAAAGAGGAACCATTGCCGTGTGGGCACCGTTTAGAATACGAACTTTAATCATTTTAAAAGGACGTATATCATCAACGATTTTTACATTCAAATCTGTTTTATCAAAAGGTAATTTTGCTTTTAAAGCATCGCCACCTTCAATAGCCCAAAGAAAGAAAGGTTCAGCAGCAACAATTAGGTTATCCTGATACTCTAATTTATTATTATACTGTTCAATTTCAGCTCTTGGATATCCGGGAACAATTCTGTCAACCAAAGTACTGTGATACGTACAGGCATGTGACACCCAGGTTTTAAATGCATCCTCTAATTTCCATAAATCAACATATTGTAAAATATATTTTTTTAGCGTCTCTGAGTTATAATCAATCAATTCACAAGGAATGATTGTTACCGCTTTAGAAACATCTCCTTTGAAATGTTTGAATCTTTCATATAATAAAACAGTCAGCTTTGCAGGAAATGAAACTGGCGGCTGCATATCGGGAGTATCACTTTCGATGAATTCAATTCCGGCTTCAGTAGTATTTGAAACAATAAACTGAAGTTCTTCTTCTTTAGCTAAAGCTACATAATCGGCAAATTCAGTATAGGGGTTTATAGCTTTTACAACGTTTGTAATGAGCTCGATATCTTGTATCTTTTCTCCTTTTTTAATACCATTCATAAACAAGGTATAAAGACCGTCCTGATCATTAATCAGGTGCACCATACCATCTTTCAAAGGTTGAACCATTGCAATACCGGCATTAAAATCAACTTCTTTATTTAGTTTGTGAAAAGCGTAATCAACAAAAGCTCTTAAAAAATTTCCTTCTCCAAACTGAACTACTTTAATTGGCTGTAATTTTTCTAATCCTGTATTTTTTCTGTTTAACTGTTTCATTTTAATCCATTAAAGTGTTATAAACAACCACGATAAATACCTTATTATTTTATAAGCAGTCCTTTTTAACTGTAAAAGAAACATTACACTTGTAAGAGTAAAATACTATTTGCTGTGAGGAGTGACAAACTGTATTTAGCAAGCGTAATGCTCAATTACAAAACGTTAAAATCTAAAAAAAAAACTGCAATCTAAATAAGGAATCGGTATGATTACTCCTTATTTATTTTCTAATGCTTTTGATGATATCCAAAACCTGGCTTACTTTATTTTTTAAGCCGTCAAAGTCATTGTTATCTAATATATCTTTTGAAATTAATTGGGATCCAAGACCCACGCATAGGGCTCCCGCACCCAGCCATGAAGACAAACTCTCCACCGTTGGATAAACACCTCCGGTTGGCATAATACTCGTCCAGGGACATGGTCCTTTTATTGCTTTTATGAACTCTGGTCCGTAAATATCAGCAGGAAATAATTTTACAATTTCGCAGCCCAATTCTTCCGCTCTTGCAATCTCGGTAAGTGTTCCGCAACCTGGCGACCACAATACTTTACGACGATTACAGGCAATTGCAATATCTTCTCTAAAAACCGGCGTTACAATAAAATTAGCTCCCAGGCTCATATACAAAGAGGCTGAAGCAGCATCCGTTACTGAACCAACTCCCAACATCATCCCCGGCAATTCAGCCAAAGCATACTTGTTTAAAGCTCCAAAAACTTCATGAGCAAAATCTCCTCTGCTGGTAAACTCCATTAACCTGGAACCACCATCATAACAGGCTTTTAAAACTTTCTTGCTTACTTCTATATCCGAATGAAAAAACAAGGGTACCATCCCGTTATCCTTCATTTGCTGCGCTACTTCAATTCTTGAATATTTTGCCATTTTTTTATTTTTTATCTTGATACTAATCCCGCTGAATCGCCACCAAGCATATTTTCAACTTCTTTTAAGGTCACTAAATTATAATCTCCTGCAATGGTATGTTTTAAGCAACAAGCTGCCACTGCAAAATCTAATGCTTTTTGATTATCATTTTGGTATTGTGAGAGTCCGTAAATCAATGCTCCCATAAAGGCATCTCCACTTCCTACCCTGTCTACAACTGGTGTTACTTCTTTAACAGCAGCCTGATAAATGGCGCTTCCGTTAAATAAAACACCTCCGATTCGTTGGTGTGAAGCACTAACAGAATATCGCAGGGTTGTGGCTGCCGTTTTTAAATTCGGAATGAGTTCAAACAACTTTGTGTATAAAACAGGAAGCGATTTTTCGTCCTGGTAGTTAGGATTCACTTTCGGAATTCCGAGCATAAAATTGGCCGTATCAATATCTCCTAAAATAACGTTGCTATATTGCAGCATTTCCGGCATCACCTCACTTGGTGTTTTACCATACTGCCATAATTTTGATCTGTAATTCAAGTCACATGAAATCGTAATCCCCATTTTGTGCGCTACTTTAATAGCTTCTAAACAAGCCTGGGCAGCACTCTGAGAAATAGCAGGTGTAATTCCACTCCAGTGAAACCAGGCAGCACCTTCCAATACTTTTTCCCAGTCAATTAGTCCTTTTTCAATAGTTGCCATCGAGCTGTGCGCGCGGTCATATATTACATTACTTCCTCTGGTACCGGCTCCTGTTTCAAGAAAATAAATTCCTAAACGTTCTCCTCCAAAAATGATGTTTTTAGATTCCACATTCATTTTTCGCATTTCTTTAAGCGCCGATCCGCCAATTTCGTTTTCCGGCAATCTTGTTACAAACTCGGCATTTAAGCCATAATTTGCCAAAGACACACAAACATTAAATTCACCGCCTCCATAAGTAGCTCCAAATGCTGTAGATTGCGAAAAACGCAGGTGTCGCTCTGTCGAAAGACGTAACATAATTTCACCGAATGCAACTATTTTACTCATATTATTATATTGTTTTACCAGTAAAAGGTTTTCTTTTTACCATTAAGAAATTAAGAAAATAAAGCTTTGAGCTGTCCTAAAACTCTTTCTTCCTGCTTCTTTATTCTATATTCTCTGTTCTCAATTAAAATTTGAAATACTCTTTTGCATTGTTATACGAAATATCAGAAACCAATTTCCCAATCCACTGCATATCAGCAGGAAGCTCTCCTCTTTGAATTTCATCTCCTAAAAGATTACACAGAATACGTCTGAAATATTCGTGTCTTGGAAAAGATAAAAAGCTTCTTGAATCAGTCAACATTCCCACAAAACAGCTAATTAATCCCATGTTTGAAAGCGCATTTAATTGTTTTGTCATTCCGTCTTTTTGATCTAAAAACCACCATCCTGAACCTAATTGTACTTTACCTCTCACGCTTCCGTCATTGAAGTTTCCAATCATCGTAGCCATAACTTCGTTATCAGCAGGATTCAGGTTATAAATAATTGTTTTTGTCAATTTATCTTTGCTATCAAGTGCATTTAAGAAAGAAGACAGTTTTTGTGCCTGTGGATAATCTCCAATAGAATCCCAGCCTGTATCAGGACCTAAAATGCTGTGCATACGCGCATTATTGTTTCTTAATGCTCCTAAGTGAAATTGCTGTACCCACCCAAATTCATGGTATGTTTCAGACAAGAACAACAAAATGGCGCTTTGGAATTTTAATGCTTCCTCAGGAGTTATGGTTTGATTATCTCTTTTCTTTTTGAAAATTGAATTGATTTCACTTTCTGTAAAGTTTTCAAAATAAATTTGATCCAAACCGTGATCACTTAATTTGCATCCGTTTTGAGCAAAGAATTCAATTCTCTTTCTAAGTGCATCACGCAGATCAGCATAAGTATTAATGGCAATGCCGGCTACATCTCCCAAAGTATCTACATATGCATTATAACCATCATTCGAAATTAAGATCGCTTTATCGGGTCTGAAAGCCGTACTCATTTTTGTACCCATTGGATTTTTAGTCAGTTTCTGGTGAAACTCTAAAGTATCAATTGGATCTTCTGTAGTACAAACGAGTTCAGCATTTACCTTTTTAAGTAAGTTTTGTGTGCTGTAGGCTTCTGATTTTATTTTCTCAGAAGTTTCGATATAGATCTTCTCAGCTGATTTCTCATCGAGTAAATCATAGATATCAAAATAACGGGCCAATTCTAAGTGAGTCCAGTGATACAAAGGATTACGCATGGTGTAGGGAACCGTTTTTCCCCAGTTTAAGAACTTATCTTTATCTGAACCATTTCCGGTAACAAATTGCTCGTTAATTCCCAGTGTACGCATTGCACGCCATTTGTAGTGATCTCCGTTGATCCAAACCTGAGTGATATTGTCAAAAATTTTATCTTCAGCAATAAACTGTGGGTTTAAGTGATTGTGGTAATCTATGATAGGCTGATTTTTAGAGTAATTGTGATATAACTCTTCAGCGTATTTATTTTCAAGTAAAAAATTATCGTTTATGAATGTTTTATTTGAGCTCATTTCTTTTATAATTGAGAATTATTCTTCGTTTGATGGTTTTCCGATTGTGGCTAAAATTCCGCCATCAACATATAAAATGTGACCATTAACAAAATCACTTGCCTTAGAAGACAAAAAGATAGCAGCTCCCGCTAAATCACCTGGATCGCCCCATTTTGCAGCCGGAGTTCTACTGATGATAAAATCGTTAAAAGGATGTCCGTCAACTCGGATTGGTTTTGTTTGTTCAGTAGCAAAATAACCAGGTCCAATTCCGTTGATCTGAACATTGTATTTTGCCCACTCTGTGGCCATATTTTTAGTCAGCATTTTAAGTCCGCCTTTTGCAGCAGCATAAGCACCAACTGTATTACGACCCAATTCGCTCATCATCGAACAAATGTTGATAATTTTTCCCTGTCTTCTTTCGATCATTCCTTTGGCAACATGTTTGGAAACAATAAACGGAGAAACCAAATCAATATCAATTACTTCTTTAAAATCAGCAACTTCCATTTCAATTAATGGGATTCTTTTAATGATTCCCGCATTATTGATCAAAATGTCAATTGGTCCCACTTCACTTTCTATTTTTGAAACAGCAGCCTTAACTTCCTGTTCATCGGTTACATTAAATTTATAACCTACCGCATTTATACCTTCATTTTTAAGCGCTGCCACAGCAGCATCAATTTTCTGTTGAGAAGAGTTTCCATTTACTACAATGGTAGCTCCAGCCTCACCCAGTCCTTTTGCCATTGCCATTCCCAGTCCGTGTGTACTTCCTGTAATCAGGGCCACTTTCCCTTGTATATCAAATAAGTTTGTCATCCTCTTATCTTAAATCTGTTATTTTACAAACATCCATATCTCCATAATCCAAATTCTCACCGGCCATTCCCCAGATAAAAGTATAATTTGAAGTTCCTGAACCTGAGTGTATAGACCATGGTGGGGAAATAACTGCCTGGTGATTGTTCATCCAGATATGTCTTGTTTCTTGCGGTTGTCCCATAAAATGACAAACAGCCTGATTTTCTGGTATGTCTAGATAGAAATAAACTTCCATTCTACGATCGTGTACGTGGGCTGGCATGGTATTCCAAACACTTCCTGGCCTGAGTTCGGTCATTCCCATTTGCAATTGGCAAGTGGTAACCACGCTACCAATAATCATTTGATTTACCGTACGGTGATTGGCCGTTTCCATAGTACCTAACTGTAATTTATTAGCTTGTTCCAAGCTTACTTTTACAGTTGGATAATGTGTATGAGCCGGCGCAGAGTTTATGTAAAATTGAGCCGGATTTTTGCTGTCCGCGCTTTTAAAAATTACTTCTTTATTTCCGTTTCCGATATATAAAGCATCTTTAAAACCGAGTTCATAAGATGTTCCTTCCACAACAACAGTACCACTTCCGCCAACATTGATGATTCCCATTTCTCTTCTTTCTAAGAAATAACCCGCTTTAAGTGGATCAATAGTTTCCAGAGTAAGATCTTTTACCGGAACGGCAGAACCTGCAATGTATCGATCATAATGAGAATACGTCAATACAATTTCGTTCTCCTGCATTAAGTCATCAATTAAGAATTCATTTCTCAACTGTTGTGTGTCGTAATGTTTTACTGCTTCAGGGCTTGACGCGTATCTTGAACTGTATTTTGTCATAATTTTTATTTTAATGTAATCGATTGCACAAAATTATATTTTTATCTTCAAATATCATAATCCAAATGAAATTTTATCCGGATATAATTTAGACTTCTACTTTTTTCATTCGCGGAACTAAAATATGCATAATGAGCCAAGCGAGTAAATAGGAAGCTCCACAGATGCAAAACATGATAAAATATCCTGTTTCGATTTCGCCTAATTTAGTATAATAAACAAACATGTTTTTTTGAACCACTAAAGTTAGTAAAATTCCTCCAAGCGCTCCGAACATCCCGCCAATTCCTGTTACTGAAGCCGTTGTCTTTTTTGGAAACATATCAGAAACCGTTGTAAAAATATTGGCACTCCAGGCCTGATGCGCCGAAACTGCGAAACCAATTACCAAAATGGCCCACCACATGTTTATTGATCCTAAGTATTGAGAAAATAATACCGGTAAAACCGCAAAAGCATAAATTAACATACTAGTTTTACGGGCTTTATAGGCCGGCCAGTTTTTCTCAATCAATTTTAATGGCAACCACCCTCCGCCTATACTTCCAACACTTCCAATGACATATACCAAAGCACAAGGCCAGATAATTTCTGTAGCCGAAAGTTTGTATTGTTTCATTAAGAAATCAGGCAACCAGAATAAATAAAACCACCAAACGGGATCCGTAAGTAATTTTCCGATGGCAAAAGCCCATGTCTGACGGAAAGTAAGCAACTTAAACCACGAAACTTTTTCAGTATCCTCAACTTCAGTTGCTACTATTTTATCTGAATTGATATACTCTAATTCAGCCTGCGATAAACGTTTTTGTTTCTCTGGTACTTCATATAAAACAAACCATAAGGCAAGCCAAACAAAACCAACAATTCCTGTTAAGATGAAAGCCCATTGCCAGCCATAATTTTCAGCAATAAAAGGCACAGATAATGGTACTATAATAGCTCCAATATTACTTCCTGAATTAAAAATACCGGTTGCTAAAGCTCTTTCTTTTTGTGGAAACCATTCAGCTGTAGCTTTTATCGCCGCAGGAAAATTTCCTGCTTCTGTAATTCCTAAAAATACACGAGCAATTAAAAAACCAGGGGTTCCCGTCGCTAATGCGTGACCTATTGCTGCCAGACTCCATAAACCCGTTGCAATGGCATACCCAATTTTAGTTCCCAATTTATCAATGATTCCACCTGCAACCAGCATTCCTAGAGCATAGGCAATTTTAAAAGCCAATTCAATATTAGAATAATCAATAACTTCCTGCTCTGGTGTCCAATGAAAAGCTTCTGCTAAAAAAGGTCGAAGGTAACTTATTACATTTCGATCCAGATAATTCACTGTCGTGGCAAAAAATACCAAACCGCATATTGTCCACCGGTACTTTCCGATTGCTGTATTAGCCTGATTCATAATTTGAGTTGGTTTGGTTGGTTGGTTAGTTAGTTGGTTGGTTTGGATTATATTACAAATCCGTAATTGGGCTATATTTAGGAACCAAAGATTTCATCACAATCCAACCTGTCAAATAACAAACAGCACAGATAGAAAAAATGATAAAATAACCGGCTTCAATTCCTTTAAAGCCCATAAAAACCATATCTGTTTCTTTTGCATGATCAAATAGAACCCCAGAACCTTTGTTGATTATAGTAGAACCAATACCACCGGCTAAACCTCCAATTCCGGTAATGGTTGCAATTGCTTTTTTAGGAAACATATCTCCAACTGTAGTAAAAATATTAGCCGACCATGATTGGTGAGCCGCACCCGCAATACCAATAATAATTACCGGAATCCAATAACTAATATATCCTAGCGGTTGTGCAATCAATGCTAATAAAGGAAAAAAGGCAAAAATCAACATCGCTCTCATTCTTCCTTCATAGGGGTTCATTCCTTTCTTGTCTACAAAGTAAGTTGGCAGCCAGCCTCCAATAATAGAAAGTAAAGTAATCATATATAAAACAAATAATGGCAAAGCCGCCTGCGTAGAATCCATTCCGTAAACAGAACTTAGATAAGCTGGTGTCCAGAATAAAAAGAACCACCAGACACCATCAGTCATGAATTTACCAAAAGCAAAAGCCCAAGTCTGTTTGTATTTAAAACAAGCTGCAAAAGAAACTTTTGTACTTGTATCAGGAACATATCCTGCTAATTTGCTATCGGCAATATCATCTTGTTGAATGTACGCTAATTCTTCAGGACTTACTTTTGGGTGTCTTTCGGGTTTATCATACATAAAAACCCAAAATCCCATCCACACAAATCCTAAAGCACCGATAATGATAAATGCCATTTCCCATCCAAAAGATTCCGCTATAAACGGAATAGAAATTGGCGCCGCCAATGCCCCAACAGTTGCACCTGCATTAAAAATACTGGTTGAAAAAGCCCTGTCTTTTTTCGGGAAATATTCGGCCGTAGTTTTAATTGCTGCAGGGAAATTCCCTGCCTCTCCTATTGCCAAAACAAAACGGGCAAAAATAAACAGACTCACACTCACATTAATTACCATTCCGGTATCGTTAACTGTGCGAATAACTTCTTTTGCACCTTCAAACCCAACAAACCAGTTTCCTGTGATAATTCCAGATGTTGCAATTCCACAAAAGGCATGCAGACAAGCTCCTACAGACCATATTCCGATAGCCCATAAAAACCCTTTTTTGGTATCTAACCAATCCACGAATCTTCCGGCAAAAAGTAAGGATACAGCGTAAAAAATCGAAAATAATGCCGTTATATTTCCGTAATCGTTATTTGTCCAATGAAATTCAGGAGCTATAAAATCGTTCCATGTCAAAGAAAGAACCTGCCTGTCTAAGTAATTGATAGTAGTTGCAAAAAACAACAATGCACATATACTCCAACGATATCTTCCTGTTGCTTTACTGGTTTGCCCAATAGAAATTTCATTTGTTTGATTCATGATAAGGGTTTTATTCTAATTTATAATTTTTGGTGTTTTTTGCTCAATCGATTTCTTTTTAAGTCCAAAACTTTAAAATCAATCCTTTTAGTGCAATAAAAAAACAAATAATGTAATCGATTGCACAAATATACTTTTTAATCTCAATAATACAAATAAATTATACATAAAATTATTTTATCGCTTTAAATTAACATTACACGTAAAAAAAAGAACTCAAAATTACACATTAAACAATATATATGTTAAATAAGAATATGTCAAATTTGTCCGTTTTATAGGTAACAATTGTCCTGAAATCAATCTTTTTAAACCCATTTACAAAGAGGATTCTTGTTCAAAGAAAAGATACTTGTTTATTGATTCAGGTTGAGGATTCAATAAAAAAATATAAATTTGAATATCTTCCTTATAAATTAATTAAAAACTAAATACATCGAAAATTGAAAAATTCAAAACAGCTTATAACAGTACAATATTTTTTAGGTATGATTTTATTCTTCGGAATCACAGGTCAATTACAAGCACAAAATCAAGTAATTCCACTCTGGAAAACGATTCCGCAAGAAACAAAAGCTTCTGATTATCAGGAAAAACCAAGTTTAAAAGACGGAAAAGTAGAAAGTACAAGCCAGGTTTCAATACCTACATTAAGTATCTTTTTTACAAAAGAGATTAAGCAAAATCAAACCGCTGTCATTATTCTCCCAGGTGGTGGATATTCTCATTTGGCCTTTGACAAGGAAGGAACTAAAGTTGCAGAATGGCTTAATACCCAGGGTATTGTAGCTTTTGTTTTAAAATACAGATTACCAAGCGATTTAATCATGACAAACAAAACCGTGGGCCCATTGCAGGACGCTCAGGAAGCTATACGCATTGTACGACTAAATGCTGCAAAATGGAATATCGATCCCAATAAAATTGGTATTATGGGATTCTCTGCTGGTGGACATTTAGCCGCAACAGTATCAACTCATTATGATGAGAGAGTATATGAAACTTCCTCTAAAGTAAGTGCACGTCCTGATTTTTCGCTTCTGATTTATCCTGTTATTTCGATGCAAAACGACATAACACACAAAGGATCGCAAACGAATTTATTAGGCAATACGCCTTCACAGGATTTAATCGATTTCTTTTCGAATGAAAAAAAGGTAACCGCTCAAACTCCTCCGGCTTTTATTATTCATGCGACAGATGATACAGTGGTATTACCCGAAAACAGTATCAATTATTATTTGGCACTCAAAAAAAATGAAGTTGCATCTGAGTTACATTTGTATGAAAAAGGAGGTCACGGTTTTGGCCTTGGCATAGAAGGTACTAGTAAATTCTGGACCAGAGATTGCGCGGAATGGCTTAAAGCTCATGGATTGTAATCTTGATAATTTTCACCCGACCTGTTTAAACATAGCCAAAAGTTTTAACCGTTGGGACGAAATTATCATAACAATACATTGAGCATAAAATATTTTAGTCATTATATCTCTCGTGGTTGAAACCATGGACTATAGCGAACAGATTCTCAAAATTAAAATTAAAAAGGGTTTTTAAATTTGGCTAACGTGTAACCAAATCTAAAAACCCTATAAAAATTTTGACTTTATTGTATGTCTTGCAAATTTACACAATGAATTCACGGTAAAAGTGAATCGTCAAATTTTCATTAAAAAAATGTTTCTCCAAAAACAGTTTTAAGAAGATCATTATACTATTAAAAAAGGCAAAACAGTATAACTTTTTGATCTTCTACAGCGCAAAACTACAAGCAACTTTTAAGATAAACTTACGGTTTTCCTCATTTTCGCACTTTTTTTTAATTTTTAACATTTGTTTAATTTTCATTTAATTGAATTCGTTTTAGTTAGCCATTTCTTAAAAATAACAGTTATTCATAATAGTACTACATAAATATAAAGTAGCTAAGTTACTAAGGGACCAGGAGGCTAAGATTTTTTTCTTATTCTAGATTAAGTTCAACTTAGAAATTATGGGATAAATTTGTTCCTGTAAAAGTAGCTAAGCTGCTAAGGCACTAAGAGGCTAAGAGACTAAGATTGCTTTCTTATTCTAGATTAAGTTAAAATTATGATTTAAGAAATAAATTTGTTCCCATAAAGTAGCCAGACTATTAAGGGACTAGAAGCTAAGATTGCTTTCTTATTCTAGATTAAGTTGGAATTAAGATTTAAGAAATAAATTTGTTTATATAAAGTGGCTAAGCTACCTAGGGATTAAAATGCTAAGATTGCTTTCTTGTCCTAGATTAAGTTCAACTTAAAAATTATGAAATACATTTGTAAAGTAAATTAGACGTTCTATTGACAACTGAACAAAAGAAAAAAATTAGTACCTCAGAACCTTAGAACCTTTAAAACGAAAAAAATGAAAATATTTGAATTCTTAATACTCGGAAAAAACGAACCAATACTGGAGATTTTACTTCGCTTGGTGAATGCTTACGAAGACTGGAATGCAGTAGGCTTCAGCGATGAAAATGCTGCTCAGGAATATTTTCTAAACAACAAAATTGACATTGTTCTGCTGAGTTCCGGAATCGAAGATCATGTCGAAAAAGAGTTTACTAATTTTTGTTTAAAACAGCAACCCGATGTCGAAGTAATTGAGCATTTTGGCGGAGGAAGCGGTTTATTAAAATCAGAAATACAACACAGATTACATCTTAAAGGAAAAATTTAGGTACCCAAATTTTTCACATCAATGCCTTTTTATTAAACATTTACGAAGATCGCCTAATCATTGACGATATATCGTTAAAATCACTATTGCCCTTTTTTCAAAAAATCGTTATAAATCAAAGCCTTACAAACAAGGCACTGCTTTTGAACGCACTAAACTGAAAATCACAATGAATATAAATTTTAAAAAACCTTTTATTAACACACAAAATTACATTACCATGAAAAAATTAATCTTAACAGCAGTTTTATTATTCGTAACATTCATAGGATTCGCACAAAAACCAAGTCCTGCGTTATTAAACCCAACAAATCACACTTTGGTTTTAATTGATTACGAAAGCCAAATGGCCTTTGCGGTAAGCAACATTCCAATCGATCAGCTTCGCAACAATACTGCTTTAGTTGCCGGTGCTTCAAAAATCTTTAAAGTTCCAACTGTTGTTACAACAGTAGCAGAAAAATCATTTAGCGGACCTGTTTTCCGTGAAATAGAAGAATTCTATCCACAAAAAACGTCAAACTATATCGATCGTACTTCAATGAATACCTGGGAAGATGGTCCTGCTCATAAAGCGATAACTGAAAAAGGTAAAAAGAAAATTGTTTTTGGCGGTTTATGGACAAGTGTTTGTATCGTTGGACCTGCTTTATCTGCAATCAACGAAGGTTATGATGTTTATGTAATTACAGATGCAAGTGGTGACGTTTCTAAAGAAGCACACGAAATGGCCGTAACCCGTATGGTTCAGGCTGGTGCTCATCCAATCACTTCATTACAATATTTACTGGAATTACAACGTGACTGGGCACGTCAGGAAACTTATGTAGCCGTTACAGACTTAGTTAAAAAATACGGTGGTGCTTACGGTGTTGGTGTTCAATACGCACACGAAATGCTAAAACATTAATTCATAGAATTGTTCTTGGTTGGTTATCTAAAAAAGGCTGTTTTAAGTTACAGCCTTTTTTTTCTCCAAAACTTAAACATAAAACCACTATTATGAAACCAAAAGCCTTACTATCCGTATTACTTTTAATTCTCTCACTGCCTATTTTCGCTCAAGGCAAAAGTGCCACACTCATCGTTCATCATGCTGTTATTCATACTTTAGATGATAGAAACACTATTGTTGAAGCTATGGCTGTAGCCGATGGAAAAATCCTAAAAACAGGAACAAACAATGAAATCTTAAAATTAAAAAACAAAAAAACCACGGTAATTGATGCGAAAGGAAAAGTAATTATTCCTGGGATATTTGATTCTCACATGCACATTATTCGAGGTGGAAGATTTTTTAATACCGAATTACGCTGGGACGGCGTTCGTTCCCTAAAAAGAGCTTTGGCGATGCTAAAAGAGCAGGCACAAAGAACACCAAAAGGCCAATGGGTTCGCGTTGTTGGCGGTTGGAATGCGTATCAGTTTGAAGAAAAAAGATTACCCACTTTAGAAGAAATAAACCAAGCTACAGGCGATGTGCCAACTTTTGTTTTGCATTTATACGGACATGCTTATTTGAATAAAGCAGGTTTGCAGGCTCTAAAAATTGATGCTAACACACCAAATCCAAATGGTGGATTGGTTGAAAAAGATGCTGCCGGAAATCCAACCGGATTATTAGTTGCCGAGCCAAACGCATTCATTCTCTACTCTACTCTTTCCAAACTTCCTGAATTAACCCCTGACGAAAAAATAAATTCAACCAAACAGTTTATGTCTGAGATGAATCGTCTTGGAGTAACGGCCATTATCGATGCCGGAGGCGGATTCCAAAACTTTCCTGATGATTATGGCGTAACAAATGGTTTATGCAAAGAAAGTGATTTGACTGTCAGAATGCCGTATTATTTATTTGCCCAAAAAGCAGGAAGCGAATTAAACGATTATACCAAATGGGTCAGCACGGTTGAAATTGGCGAAGGCTGTGATGATCATGACGACGATAAAGTAGAATACCATGCGCAAGGCGCCGGAGAAAACCTGGTTATGAGCGCCGGAGATTTTGAAAACTTCGACAAACCAAGACCAGAGTTAAGTCCGGCGATGGAAGGCCAATTAAAGTCAGTTCTATCATTATTGGTTAAAAACAGATGGCCTTTTAGAATTCACGCCACTTATAACGAAAGTATTACCCGCTTTTTAAATGTTATTGAAGAGATTGATAAAGAAACACCCTTAAACGGATTATTGTGGTTTTTCGATCACGGAGAAACCGTTTCGGTTGAAAATCTAAAAAGAATAAAAGCTTTAAACGGAGGTTTGGCTATTCAGCACAGAATGGCGTATCAAGGTGAAAGTTTTATAAAAAGATATGGGAAAACGGCTGCTGCAAACACGGTTCCTCTTAAAAAGATCCTTGAAATGGGAATCAAAGTCGGAATGGGGACCGACGGAACCCGTGTTGCCAGCTACAATCCGTGGGTGGGTTTATACTGGCTGACAACCGGAAAAACGTTGGGTGGCACAAAATACATGCTCGATGAAAATATTCAGGACAGAACAGCTGCTTTAAAATTATTCACCTACGGAAGCGCACAATTGATTAATTTAGAAAAAGATCGCGGCATGCTAAAAACAAATAATTTGGCCGATTTCGTGATACTCTCTGATGATTATTTTAATACTTCTGAAGAGAAAATTCTAAACATAGAATCAAAACTAACGGTTGTAAACGGTAAAGTAGTTTATGCCGATAATGACTTTAGAACATTCGCAAACCCAATTCCGAAAGCAACACCAGAATGGAGTCCGGTAAATTATTTTGGAGGTTATCAAAAAAACTAAATCACATGAAAATTATATTCCGATTATTGCTGCTTTTGGGATTCTTTTATACCGCAAATGCACAGCAGAAAATGACATTCCAAAAGCTGCGATATGACGATGATTTGACTTATTTGAAAGATTCGACCAAAAATTGGTATGAAAAAATCAAATACATCCCACTAGGGCAAAACAGTAAATATTACGCTACTATTGGCGGCGAAGCAAGACTGCAATACACTTATACTGTTAACGATAAATGGGGCGATGATTCTGATCAAGGCGATGGCTATTTACTTTCCAGATATCTGTTTCACGCCGATGCTCATTTAGGTGCTTTCAGAACTTTTGTGGAATTACAAAGCAGCTTGGCCAACAGCAAAATTGATCCGAGTCCGGTGGATGAAAACGAATTGGATTTCCATCAGGCTTTTTTGGATATTGATTTTATTCAGAAGGAAAACAAGCGATTGACATTACGCTTGGGAAGACAGGAAATGTCGTATGGTTCTCAGCGTTTGATTGCCGTTCGCGAAGGCCCAAACAGCCGTCTTGCTTTTGATGCAGTCAAATTGTTTTATAAAAAAGACAACTGGCAAACCGATGTTTTTTATACGCATCCCGTTGCCAACAAACCCGGAACTTTTAATGACAGTTTTAATGAAAATGCCAAATTCTGGGGAAGTTATACAGTGATTCATAAAGTACCCTTTATTCAGAATATAGATTTCTATTATTTAGGTTTATGGAAAAACAGATCCGTTTTTGATGATGCTGTCGGGGAAGAAAACCGTCAATCCATCGGAACCCGAATCTGGAAAAACAAAGGCAACTGGAAGTATGATTTTGAAGGATTATACCAATTCGGAAACCTAAATCAAAAATCAATCTCTGCCTGGACACTTTCCTCTTTTGCCTGTTATACTTTTTCAGAAATAAAATTCAGTCCTGAAATTGGTTTGAAAACAGAGATTATTTCGGGAGATAAACAGTCAGATGACAATCATTTACAAACTTTTAATCCGTTGTACCCAAGAGGCGCTTATTTTGGATTAGTGGCTTTAATCGGTCCGTCCAATTTAATTGACATTCATCCTTCGATCAATTTTACTTTAACCGAGAAATTAAGCCTCGGATTGGACTATGATATTTTCTGGAGACAGACTTTAAGCGATGGTATTTATGCCCCTAGTATGCAATTATTATATTCCGGAAAAGATACAACAGAGCGTTTTATAGGCTCTCAATTGATTACTAATATAGATTATACTGCGAATAATTTTCTCGCTTTTACATTAGAATCTGGCTGGTTTAATGCAGGCTCCTTTTTAAAAGAAGTCGGAACAGGAAAAGATTATTTTTATGCAGCGTTGACGGCGCAATTTAAATTTTAAATACAATTAAAACCTTTATCCGTTTTATAAGAAATTTAAACTATTTTTGAGAAGACAAATTTAAACCAAAACCTCAAAAATAATTTCCAGGCATGACGAAAAATATCCTAATACTATTGATTTGTTTCTCTTTTCAAATAGCAACTTCACAAAAAATATATTTCGATAAAACTCAATTCAGTGATAGTATCAACATTAGTAAAAACATGCCTCTGCTGGCAAAAAAAGTAGCACCGATTTATAAAAATACAGGCAAAGGAACGTTTTTAGACAGCTATGCCAGAATACAATTTGTTGCCGGAGATTATAAAGATATGGAGCGAAATTTTGTTACCTACTCACAAGAAATATTAGGTGACAGCATCGTAAATAGGCCTATGGGATTTATTTATAAAACATATGCCAGAACCATTACAAAAGCACCTAAATCAAATTCAGATTTTGAAAACATTTACACGGCTGAATTTTACAAGTTATACAACAGCTTTGATAAGGATGGAAAAACTTGGGCAGAGAGTTATTACGAAATAAAATTGGATGAAATGAAAACCAATTTTGAATCGCAGCTACAATCCGCTCAAAAAAGTGACAGTATTAGTGCAGAAGATGCAGCTGTTTTATGCCGTCATTATTCACGCTATTTTATTTACAGTAAAACACTTTCTATTGCCAGTAAAATAATTCAAAAAATAGAAGCCGACACTTATATAATTGATAAAAACATCATTATTACATTACCAAACAAAAGCACAATTTCTGGCACTATGGTCAGATACAGAAATGTATCCGAGCCCCAACCAGTAGTAATGAAATATAATATCTATGCCGGAAATGAGCTAAGCCAATGCAAAGAAATAGCCAATATGGGCTATGTAGGTTTTATTGCTAATACAAGAGGTAAAAATTTAAGTAATGATCCAATTGAGCCTTACGAACACGACGGCGATGATGCTTATTACATTCTGGATTGGGTTAGCAAACAACCCTGGTGCAATGGAAAAATTGGACTATATGGCGGAAGTTATCTGGGATTTGCACAATGGAGTGCTATGAAAAAAGTGCATCCAGCCTTAAAAACAATTGTTCCTTTAGTATCTGTTGGTGCAGGAATTGACTTTCCGATGCAAAATGGTATTTTTATGAGCTATGCCTTAAGATGGATCCACCTCGTTGCCAATAATAAATTAACAGATCTTGGTGATTTTCAAAACAATAAAAAATGGGATGAAGTTTTTTCTCAATATTATAAAAACGGCAGTAGTTTCAGAACGTTAGATCAAGTCGAAGGTAATCCTTCTCCGTTGTTTCAAAGGTGGTTAGATCATCCAGCCTATGATAGTTACTGGCAAAACATGACACCACAAAAAGAAGCTTTTGCCAACATCAACATACCTATATTAAGTACAACAGGCTATTATGATGACGATCAACTTGGCGCTATGTACTATTACAATCAATATCAGAAATACAATAAAACAAACAACTATTATTTAATAATTGGACCTTATGATCACGGAGGTTCGCAGGGATATCCAAAAAAAGAATTAGGAGGATACGCAATAGATGAAGCAGCAAATATTCCAATCAATGCTATTATTTTCCAGTGGTTTGATTATATCCTAAAGGGTGCAAAACGTCCGGATATTTTAAAAGATAAAGTAAACTTTGAGATCATGGGTAAAAACGAATGGAAAAGTGTTGCGTCGTTAGATAAAATGCACAATCAGGATCTTACTTTTTATCTTAGCGGCAAAGACTCTAAATATTCTTTGCAAAAAATAGCTCCCAAAAAAACAACCTCTATTAAGCAGATTGTTGATTTTAAAGATCGTTCAGAAATTAATATTTACAACGACAATTACGTAAACGGGTTTCCTAATGTTACTGATTCTATTATTAAGCCTGAAAAACACTTGTTAGTTTTTGAAAGTGATCCAGTTTCAGAACCAATAATTATAAGCGGTTCATTAAAAGCTTCCTTAAAAATAAGCAGTAATAAAAAAGACATTGATGTTGAGTTACAGCTTTATGAAAAAACGGCGAAAGGCCAATATTTTGCTTTAAGCAACAATATACAAAGAGCCAGTTTAGCAAAAGACAGAACAAAAAGACAACTATTAGTACCAAACAAAATCGAGACTATCGATATCAATCAGACTTTTATCACTTCTAAAGAATTACAAAAAGGAAGCTCAATTGTTATCGTTTTGGGAGTTAATAAAAATCCAAATTGGGAAGTGAATTACGGTTCAGGTAAAGATGTAAGTTCTGAAGACATGACTGATGCTAAAGATCCATTAGAAATAAAATGGTATAGTAACAGCTCAATTACGCTTCCGATCCTGAAATTATAAAGTCATTTTTTATATAATGGAAAAGAAATATTCAGTTGTTTTTCATCCTTCAGAAGATGGAATTGAGGTAATCAAAAAACTAAAACTAGAATTATTCAATATAATTAGATGGTACGGCAGCTGCAATTCTGTAGCGCATATTACAATTGGCGGATTTAAAGCAAATGAAAATCAGCTTGAAAAGTACAGACAAAAGCTTTCTAAGATTGCTGATACTTTAACGCCTGTTCAAATTTATTTAGATCATTTTGATGCTTATGAGGAAAGTCGGGCTTTCTTCATATCTCCAAGTGAAGACTCTAAAATAAATTTAAAGCCTATGATGAAAAAAATTCAGGAAGCACTTCAGATTTCCAGTAAAGACAGAAGCGACGATCCGCATATCTCAATAGGACGAAATCTAACCCCAGAAAATATCCAAATTGCGCGTGATTTATTCACTACAATCAATATGGATTTTTTATGTGATGCCATTATTTTAAGAGAATTTGATCCGATCAAAAAACAATATTTTATTTTAGAGACTTTTCCTTTTGGCAGTAATCCTCAGCCGGAATTAATTCAGGGGAGCCTTTTCTAACCGCAAAGCAAAGAACCTGAAACTTGAAACTTGAAACTAAAAACTAAAAAAACAATATTTTATTTTTCGTATATTTGAATTTTACAATTCACGCATATGAAATCCTTAGATTCATTTTACCAGGATATTACCGAAGGTTCTTCTGTTGAACCAAGTTCATTATTGCCCAATGGCATCAAAAAAGAAATTGGGCATTTTAATGTTTTTGACATTAAAGAACTGCTGGAAAGAATGCAGGGAAAATCGGCTATGCCTTATGATAGGAGAGCTTATTACAAAATCAGTTTGATTCGGGGTAAAAACAGATCTGAATATGCTGACAAAATAATCAATATAGAAAAGCAGGGTCTTTTATTTGCTACGCCAAAAATCCCATACAATTATATACCGCAGGACACCAATCAATCCGGACAGTTTTGTGTTTTTACCAGCGAATTTTTATCCAAAAACAAAAGCGGAATTGACTTAGATGATCTTCCCATTTTTGCTTCAGACGGTTATCCTATTTTTCAGTTAACTGATGAGGAGGTAAACGAAGTTGAATTGATATTCAACAAAATACAAAAAGAAATCAATTCTGATTATATCTATAAATACGATTTAATTCGAAATTATGTAGCTGAGTTAATTCACTTTGGACAAAAATTACAACCTATAACAGCGCTATATTCTAAACATAATTCGGCAGCAAGGGTTTCTTCTTTATTTGCTGAATTATTAGAAAGACAATTCCCAATAGAATCACCACATCAGCGATTAGAACTGCGAACTGCAAAAGATTTTGCCGAAAGATTATCGGTTCACGTTAATCATTTGAATAAGGTCTTAAAAGAAAATACCGGAAAAACCACAACCGAATTAATCAGCACCCGTCTAATAAACGAAGCCAAAATCCTTTTAAAACAAACGGATTGGAACATCTCTGAGATAGCGTTTTCACTAGGTTTTGAAGAACTGGCTCATTTTTCTAATTTCTTTAAAAAACAGACTTCGTTCACGCCTTTGGCTTTTCGAAGTTAATTTTTGTTTCAAGTTTCAGGTTTCTGGTTTCAGGTTTTGGAATTTGGAATTTGCGATTTCATTATTGGAATTTAAAATTGTTTGATTTGAATTTCGCAAACTTCGGTTTGAAATTTACAATTCCCCAACGCTGCTTTGCTCCTACCTTTGTCTTATCAATTTAAAAGATCAAAAAGATGAACTTAGCAAACAACAAAATTTTAATAACAGGCGGTGCCAGCGGAATTGGACTTGGCCTGACCGAACGTTTTATTCAGGAAAACAATACCGTAATTATTTGCGGAAGAAGAGCATCTGTTTTAGATGAAGTTAAAGCAAAATTTCCAACAGTGATTACAAAAGTATGCGACTTATCAGATGAAAAAGAACGCATCGCACTTTACGAATGGATTGCCCAAAATCACCCTGATTTAAATGTACTAATCAACAATGCCGGAATTCAAAAATGGGTTTCCGTTACCGATGCTGATTTTTACGAAAGCATGAAAACAGAGCTTAACACCAATATCGAAGCGCCATTGCATTTAACTTCTTTATTTATTCAATTAGAATCACTTAAAACGGTAATGAATGTAACTTCCGGATTGGCCTTTTCGCCTTTTGCAAAAGTTCCGGTTTATTCGGCTACAAAGGCTTTCTTCCGTTCGTTTACACTTTCTCTGCGTCATATTTTAAAAGCAAAAAACATTGAAGTGATCGAAATTATTCCGCCAGCATTGAACACCGATTTGGGTGGAGTTGGTTTACACAATGCACATCCCAGTGTATCGGACTTTATTATTTCCATTTTCGAACAATTAAAACAAGGTAAAAACGAGTTAACTTTTGGTACGAGCGAAACAAGATTAAACGCAAGTGTCCCGGAATTAAAAGCTTCATTTGAGGCATTACATTCATAATTACTAAGATACAAGATTCAAGAGGCAAGAAAAAAGATATGATGGAAATCGTAAAACATCTTACCTCCTGCTTCTTGCTTCTTTCATCAACAATCTATAATCAACAATCTAAAATCTAAAATCTAAAATAAAATGGCAGTAAATACAAAAATAGCCTTAGTAACAGGCGGCAGCAGAGGTTTAGGAAAAAACATGGCAATCGCAATTGCAAAAAAAGGAATCGACGTAATCATTACCTACAACAGCAAAAAAGAAGAAGCTGAGTCAGTTGTAAAAGAAATCGAAAACTTAGGTCAAAAAGCAGCTTCACTTCAATTAAATGTAGCCGATTCGGCTACTTTTGATTCTTTCTTTGGTAGTGTTTCTGAAGTCTTAAAAAGTACTTTTAAAACCGATAAATTCGACTTTCTGGTAAACAACGCCGGAATCGGAATTCATAATTCATTCATTGGAACAACAGAAGCCGAATTTGACCAATTGACTAATATTCAGTTTAAGGGGCCGTTTTTCCTGACTCAAAAAGCATTAAACGTAATGAATGACGGTGGCGGAATTGTAAATATTTCAACTGGTTTAGCGAGGTTCTCTTTTCCAGGTTATGCAGCTTATGCTTCTATGAAAGGTGCAATCGAAACCTTGACTAAATATCAGGCAAAAGAATTAGGCGCAAGAAAAATCAGAGCTAATGTTGTGGCTCCAGGCGCCATAGAAACCGATTTTGGCGGTGGAGTTGTTCGTGATAATGAACAAATGAACCAACAAATTGCTTCTGTAACCGCATTAGGAAGAGTTGGTTTACCAGACGATATTGGCGGAGTTGTAGCGTTTTTATGTACCGATGAGGCAAAATGGGTAAATGCACAACGTATTGAGGTTTCTGGTGGTATGATGTTGTAATAATTGTGAATGGTACAAAGTGAAATGACAATTGCTTTGACAAATAAAACATCGTAGTTGATTTTCTACACTAGTTGAACCTGACAGTTCCGTTGTATGATATATAAAACAAAACCCGATAGATTTTTTAATCTCTATCGGGTTTGTCGTTTCAAATATATTTGAATTAGTAAGCAAGCGTATTTTAATTTTTTTCGATGATGACATCAAATCCGCCATTTTTATCGAAGACAACATCATAAAATCTGGAATCCTTTTCTACCATCACTTCATAGGTTGTTTTGCTTTTATAATCTACCACAACTGCAATTTCTTTAATCGCTTTTGGTGGATAATTTTTCTTCAGATAAGCCTGTGCTTTTGCTGGTAACTGGCTAAACGGAATTTGTAATTCATACGCTTTTAAAACACCTAAATTATCATAAACGGCAAGCGCTTCAGCATTTGTGTCGGTTTTGAATTTCGCTTCGTAACGAACTTCATCATTATCATCACCAACATATTCTATCGCCCAAACGGGTACTTTATTTGGATATTCTTTCTGAAAAGTAAATAAAACTTTCTCCGGCGGCGTTATTTTCTCTTTCATATTCGTTCCTTCCTGTGCCAGCAAAAAGCCGCTGCATAGAAACAAAACAGCTATAAATACGTTTTTCATGATTTCAACTTTTAAATTAATCACGCTCAATTTAGCGTATTAAAAGTACTACTTTTTATGCAAGAAAAAATAGTTTTAAAGGATATTTTACAGTCGAGACTTTATTTTAAAAAAATAGAAAGACACTTTTAAATAAACATTAAAAAACCAATATCATATAAATCAAAAAAGCCTGCAAAGATGTTACTCTTTAGCAGGCTCTTTCTTAAATAACTGAATTAGTAAGCAATCTTTTTTGAGTTATGAATTATAATTATAAGTTGTGAATTGTATAAGTCAATTCCTTTTTAAATCCTATATTTTACATCTTGTTTCTTGCATCTGAAATCTAACATTTCACTACTTTTTAAGTCGGTCAGACAATTCTCTTTTATAAGTAATCCCAATGGGGAGCTTTTCGTTTTTTATAATTACGAAATCTTTCTCGGTAACATCAATTTTATCCAAAGCCACGATATACGACTTATGAATACGCATGAAGCTTTTTTCCGGCAGGCATTTCTCTAATTCACTTGTGGTTATCGAGGCCAGATACGTTCTTTTAATTGTGTGCAGTTTCACGTAATTTCCAAAACTCTGTGCGAACAAAAGCTGATCCAGTTCAATATCCATAAAATAACCGTCCACTTTTACGTTGATCGAATTTACAGCTACTTCCTCTTCCTTCGCTTTTGCATTTTCTGTTGAAAAAAAACGATCAACAGCTTTCAGAAAACGTGGAAAATAAATGGGTTTCAGCAGATAATCAATTACGCCGTAATCGTAACTTTCCAATGCAAATTCAGAATAAGCAGTCGTTAAAATGGTTTTAGGATGCGTTGGAATAATCTTCAGCAATTCCATTCCTGAAATCTCCGGCATATTAATATCCAAAAACATCAAATCAACGTGATTTTCGCGTAAATAATCCATTGCTTCAATACCATTATACCCTTGAAAAACCAATTCTAATTGCGGATTCTGTTTGATGTAGTTTGCCAGCACATAATGCGCTGCCGGCTCATCATCCACAATTATACATTTTTTTGGGTCTTTCATTACAGAAACTTTTTGAGTTGCAATTTCAAATCAACGATATAGGTATTTTTATCATCCTGAATATCTAATTTATAGTCTTTTCCATAAATTAAATTCAAACGTTCAATGGTATTTTTCAAACCAATTTTAGTAGAAACCACATCCGTTTTTTTCGTCGGAATGGAATTCACTACATGCAAATGCAATAATCCATTTTCAACGGTAACAATGATTCTCACAAAACATTTTTCAATGGCGCAGGTTCCGTGTTTAAAAGCATTTTCTATAAAAGCAATCAACAACATTGGTGATACTTTATAGGCATTTTCATTGTCAATTTTGCAATCGTATGTAATATCGCAGCGGTATCCTACTCTTTCTTTTTCAAGCTGTACGTAACTGTTTATAAATTGCAGTTCCTCTTCTAAAGATACGCATTGTTTGTTATTGCTTTCCAGCTGATAACGCATTAATTGCGATACTTTCATAATCAAATCCGGAGTTCTTTCCGGGAATTCCAAACTGATTCCGTAAAGTGTATTGAAGGTATTGAATAAAAAATGCGGATTCAATTGTCCTTTTAAGGAATTCAATTGCATTTGATTGAACAACAAGGTTTCGTCGGTTTGTTTTCTGTGAATTCTGTAGAATTTAAAAACAATAATCGGACTCAAAATACAAACCAAAGTCCCTAAAACACTCGCCAGCTGATACATATAACTTCTTTGATGCGAGTTTTGATACAAACGGCAATTGCTGAACATGTCCAGCATTGTGATTTCGTACAAAATGACCGAGAACACAAACACACCAAAAAGCGTTAGAAAAACATAAGTTAAAGGACGTTGGGTTTTGAATAATATCGGAAGAAGAAAGAAACGGTTGAATTGGGCGTGCATGTATAAAATAAAGTAGAAGAAAATGCCCATTAAGACTGATGTCATGGAACTAAAGAGCATCCAGTCGTTTTTCAGTGTATATATGGTAAAGGAAAACGCAACCACGGCAATCTCCTGCCACCATTTGTTATCCAAGATGTTATCAAACTTTTTATTCATTTTAATTTTCAAATAGTTTACAAATTAAAGACAAATATTTAATTATCATTCCCAATAAATGACAAATTCAATTGGTCATTTTTAATTGCATTACATCATTTAAGAACGCTTATATCCATGTAAGAGAAATAATTTTGGGAGATAATTTCACACTTTGAGTTTTATGTATTTCAAAAAAATTACTTTATTATTTTTCTTGATTTTTGCCTCAATTGGTTATTCACAAACCTTGTCTTTAAAAGAAGCTATAAAAACAGGTCTTGAAAACTACGGTTCTATCCGGGCAAAAAGCAATTACACCAATGCCTCGCGCGAGACTCTAAAACAATCCAAACGCGATTACTTGCCGAATCTGAACTTATCAGCTCAACAGGATTACGGAACAATCAATGGGCAAAATGGTGCTCTTTACGGATTAAATGGTCTGGCCGCTGCTTCTTCAGGTCCTGCTTTACCCAATCAAAACTGGAACTCCGCTTTTGGAGCCCTTTATCTAGTCAATATGAACTGGGACTTTTTCACTTTCGGAAAAGCAAAGGAAAAAATCAATTTGGCTAAAGTCGACCTTCAGGCCAAAGAACGTGATTTACAACAGGAAATGTTTCAACAGGAAATCAAGATTTCTGCTGCTTATTTGAATTTACTGGCAAGCCAAAGATTACTGATCTCTCAGCAAAAGAATTTAAGCCGCGCAGAAGTTTTCAAAAAGACAGCTGTTGCCCGGGTTAAAAACGGATTATTGGCGGGAGTCGATTCTACCCTGGCTACAGCCGAAGTTTCAAAAGCTAAAATTGCTTTGAACCTGGCCCGAAACTTCGTTAAGGAACAAAACAATAAATTAGTCGACTTAATGGGTGTTGCGCCACAGGATTTCAAAACAGACACTTTGTTTGTCAATCAGATTCCGAAAGCCATTTTAACAGCCGAAAAAACAACTGATAGCCTTCATCCGTTACTTCAATATTACAAAACAAGAATCGATTATAGCGATCAGCAAACCAAACTATATAAACGTTTTTATTACCCAACGATGAGCGCCTTTGGTGTTGTACAAACCCGCGCTTCTGGTTTTGATACGAATTACGTTCAGGACCAGACCGCATTCACAAGAAATTATTGGGATGGCGTAAATCCGGATCGTTCTAACTATTTGATCGGAATTGGGATTAGCTGGAATTTGACCACACCGTTCCGAATGAGCAGACAGGTAAGCGCTCAAAAATTTGTTTCTCAGGCTCTCAAAGAAGAATACAATCAGGCGGACAGAGAATTAAAATCGCAGATGAGTTTTGCAGAAGATAAAATAAAAATCACGCTGGAGAATTTTGCCGAAGCGCCAATTCAGGTCAACGCAGCTCAAAAAGCGTACTTACAAAAATCTACTTTATACAAAAACGGATTAACCGATTTAACCGATTTGACACAAACGATCTTTACGTTAAATCGTGCCGAAATTGACCGTGATATCGTCAACAACAATGTGTGGCAATCGTATTTACTAAAAGTAGCCGCATCAGGCAATTTCGACTTATTTATAAATGAATTTTAATTATAGATCCTAATGAATTTAATACGTTTTGCACTCCGCAAACCCATCTCCATATTAGTTATGGTGGCTGGTTTATTTTTCTTCGGAATTGGTGCCATCAAGGATATTAAGGTAGATATTTTACCGAAAATGAACTTGCCGGTAATTTACATCGCGCACCCTTTTGGAGGTTACACACCAGACCAAATGGAGGCTTATTTCGCTAAGACTTATGTCAACATTTTACCCTTTGCAAACGGTGTAAAATCAGTTGAAACCAAAAATATTCAGGGGTTAATGATTATGAAATTAACCTATTATGAAAATACAAATATGGCTCAGGCTGCTGCCGAGCTGAGTTCACTTTCAAACAGAATCCAGGCGGCTTTTCCTCCGGGAACACAACCTCCGTTTATCATTCGTTTTGATGCCTCTTCTTTGCCAATTGGGCAATTGGTTTTGAGCAGTAAAATCAGATCGAATAATGAATTGCAGGATTTAGCTAACGTTTACGTTCGTGCTTCGTTTACTTCGATTCCGGGATTATTATCGCCGGCACCTTTTGGGGGAAGCCCAAGAACAATTGAGGTTAACGTAGATCCGGATTTGTTGCGTTCGCACAATATGACGCCAGATCAAATTGTGGAAGCGATTCGTATCAACAACCAAACTGCTCCATCCGGAAACGTGAGAATGGGTAATATCAATTATATTACACCAACAAATAATACCATCAAAGAAGTTAAAGACTTTGAAAACATTCCACTCTTTAAAGGAAGCGTTCAAAACTTAAAATTAGGCGATGTAGCAACGGTAAAAGACGGTGCCGATATTACGCAGGGTTATGCTCTGGTAAACGGAAAACGTTCGGTTTATATCAGTATTGCAAAAGCCGGAGATGCTTCGACCTGGGATGTGGTTCAGAAATTGAAAGCAGAATTGCCTAAAATTCAGAGTACACTTCCGGAAGATGTAAAATTATCATACGAATTTGACCAGTCGGTTTATGTAATCAACTCGGTTAAAAGTTTAATTACTGAGGGAATTATCGGTGCGGTTTTAACCGGACTCATGGTTTTACTTTTCCTTGGAGACAGACGTGCGGCATTGATCGTAATCTTAACGATTCCTATTTCGATTATTTCGGGAGTTTTATTCCTGAAATTATTCGGACAAACCATCAACTTAATGTCTTTAAGCGGATTGGCTTTGGCAATTGGTATTTTGGTGGATGAAAGTACCGTAACGATCGAAAATATTCACCAGCATCTGGACATGGGAAAACCCAAGGCGCTCGCCATTTGGGACGCCTGTCAGGAAATTGCGTTGCCTAAATTATTGATCTTACTTTGTATACTGGCCGTGTTTGCTCCGGCATTTACCATGGTTGGTATTCCGGGAGCCTTGTTCTTGCCATTGGCATTGGCAATCGGGTTCTCAATGGTAATTTCGTTCTTACTTTCACAAACTTTTGTGCCTGTAATGGCGAACTGGCTCATGAAAGGACATGCCAAACACGAACATACACCTGATATTACAGATGATGAAGCAGAATTCAACGCTTGTGGCTTAACTCCGGAATCTGAGAAACAACTGATCACTCAGAAAAAAGATTACGTTGAAAGAACCGATACAGACGGCAACGGAAAAATAGGCGCTTTCGAGCGTTTCAGAATCCGATTCATGCGAACTTTAGATCGCTTGTTTCCATTCAAAAAAACAGCCGCTTTGGTTTATCTTGTTTCCGCAACACTTCTTGCGGTTGCGTTTATTACGTTTATCGGAAAAGATGTTTTCCCGAAAGTAAATTCAAGTCAGTTTCAGCTGAGAATGCGCGCTCCTGACGGAACCCGTTTAGAACGTACCGAAGAAAAAGCGGTAATTGTATTGAAAGAATTACAAAAAATGGTTGGGAAAGAGCATATCGGAATTTCGTCTGTATATGTAGGTCAACACCCGTCGCTGTTCTCGATTAACCCGATTTATTTGTTCATGGCCGGTTCGCACGAAGCAGTATTCCAGGTGAGTTTGAAAGAATATCACGTGGATATGGACGACTTTAAAGACGAGTTCAGAGCGCGAATCAAAAAGGTATTACCAGACGTAAAACTGTCTTTTGAGCCAATCGAATTAACGGATAAAGTTTTGAGCCAGGGTTCTCCTACTCCAATTGAAGTTCGTATTGCCGGAAAGGACAAAAAACGAAATGAATTATACGCCAACAAAATTGTAGAAAAACTACAAAAAATAGCGTATTTCAGAGACGTACAAATTGGTCAGCCCATTCATTATCCAGCAATGAATATTGATATTGACAGAACACGAGCTGCCGAATTAGGCGTGGATATGAATGATATTTCGAGATCGCTTGTGGCTTCAACCTCATCTTCAAGATACACCGAGAAAAATACATGGGTTGACGAAAGAGCCGGATTGTCGTACAACGTTCAGGTTCAGGTTCCGTTAAACCAAATGAAAAGCAAAACCGATATTGGAGAAATTCCGGTATTGAAAAATTCGCTTCGTCCGGTTTTAAGTGACGTTGCCAAAATTACACCTGGCTTTGTAAGCGGTGAAAATGACAATTTAGGGGCTATGCCATACATTACCGTTACAGCAAACATCAACCAGACCGATTTGGGGACCGCGTCTAAAGATGTTGCTGCAACAATAAACTCATTAGGAGAACTGCCACGTGGTTTGTTCATTTCTCCAATTGGTTTAAGTAAAGTATTGGAAGAAACATTAAGTAGTTTACAAGTAGGATTATTGGTTGCCATTTTTGTAATCTTCTTAATGTTAGCCGCTAATTTCCAATCGTTCAAGGTTTCGCTGGTGATTTTAACAACCGTTCCGGCGGTAGTTTTAGGAGCCTTATTAATGCTGACCCTTACAGGTTCAACCCTAAACTTACAATCTTATATGGGAATCATCATGTCGGTTGGGGTTTCGATCGCGAATGCCGTACTACTAGTTACCAATGCCGAGCAATTGCGTAAAATAAACGGAAACGCCTTAGAGTCGGCTCGTGAAGCGGCGGCGCTGCGTCTTCGTCCAATCATCATGACTTCGGTGGCGATGATTGCCGGAATGTTGCCAATGGCAATTGGTCACGGCGAAGGTGGCGATCAGGTTTCTCCGTTAGGTAGAGCGGTTATTGGCGGATTATTATTCTCGACCTTTGCCGTACTCTTAATCCTGCCACTTATCTTTGCGTGGGCACAAGAACATACAACGACACAATCGGTTTCTTTAGATCCTGAAGACGAAGAAAGCATCCATTATATCTCATCATTAAATTCTAAAAATGACAAATAAAATACAATTTAGCGCGCTGTTTTTTGCAGCACTATTTTTCCTGAACAGCTGTAATTCTAAGAAAGAAGAAGCGCCTGTTGCAGAATTGGAACCTAAAACAGAAACGTTTCTCTTAGAGAAAGAAAAACTAACAACCGAATTGCGTTTGCCAGCCGAATTAACCGGTTTTCAACAAGTAGATTTGTATGCTAAAGTAAGCAGTTTTGTAAAATTGCTTAAAGTTGATATTGGAACTAAAGTAAAAAAAGGGCAACTTTTGATCGTTTTAGAAGCGCCTGAAATCAGTTCGCAACTCGCTGCAGCCGAATCAAGACTGAAATCGATGGAAGCCATTTACGCTACAAGTAAAAGTACTTACAACCGTTTGTATGAAACCAGCAAAGTGGAAGGAACCATTTCTAAAAATGATCTAGAAATGGCCAGCGGAAAGAAAAATTCTGATTACGCGCAATATCAGGCTGCGGTTGCAGGACACAAAGAAGTTTCGATTATGAGAGGTTATCTTGAAATCCGTGCTCCTTTTGATGGTGTTGTAGCAGCAAGAAATGTGAATTTAGGAACATTTGTTGGCCCGGCAGGAAAAGGTTCAGATTTGCCTTTATTGACCATTCAACAGCAGGACAAATTGCGTTTGGCAGTTTCTGTTCCGGAATTGTACACGGGATATTTACACACCGGCGACGAAATGAGTTTTAATGTAAAATCATTGCCGGAAACCTTTAAAGCAACGATCACCAGAATGTCGGGCGCTTTAGATTTAAAATTGCGTTCTGAGCGTGTAGAAATGGATGTTCACAATACTAAAAAAGATTTATTACCGGGAATGGTAGCCGAAGTGCTATTACCGCTTAACGCGAAAGACAGCACCTTTGTAATTCCGAAATCGGCTTTGGTGAATGCAGCTGAAGGTACTTTTGTAATTAAAGTAATCGATCATAAAGCCACAAGAGTCAATGTAAAAAGAGGAAGAGAAATCGACGATAAAATCGAAATATTTGGCGACTTAAATCGCAAAGACAAACTGGTAAAAATTGCCAGCGAAGAAACTAAGGAAGGCGACATCATAAACGAATAACCTGCGTTTTGCTTTCTGTTTAGTGATTACCAAAAACTGTACGCAATTCATTGCGGCATTTTAAAATTAGATTTGGTTTTAAAATGTAAATTAAAATTTGCCTAAAGGGCGATGCTATCGGTGCCGCCCTTTTTTTTGTTTTGGGAGGTTTCACAGAGATTCGCGAAGTTTTTTTAGGCTTGTGAATTAATCTCGCAGAGTCGCAAAGTCGCAAAGTTATAACCTCATTTTATGTCATCCTGAATAACATTAAAAGCAAGCTCGATAACAGAGATTTAGCGCAATTGCTTTATTAGTTTTTCACTACTAAAATTAGTAAGTTGAAATTTGATTATCTTTACAACTATTTTTGAAAATCCCCGCTGTTACACAAATTCACAGAATATTAATATTTTATTTTAAAGAATTAGCAATATTTAATAAATAGAAAACAACATGAAAATCACTTTTTCTTTTATGCTACTATTTTTGACACTTTACATAAATGGACAGCAAACTCCCACTCTCTTTGAACCGAATACTATTTCTAATGATGGTGAATTTGGTTTAACAATTTCTCCTGACTCTAAAATAGCATTATGGGTCCTGTCTAAAGGAAAAAGAGATACATTGACAATAATGGAGTCTAGAAAAGAAAATGGACAATGGACTAAACCCATTATTGCTTCTTTTTCGTCATCAATAGGTGAATGGAAAGATATCGACCCTATGTTTTCTCCCGATGGCAAAACGGTCCTTTTTCAATCAAACAGAAACACAAATAGGTCATCCGACAGAAAAGATTTTGATATTTGGGCGGTAAACCTTACTGACACAGGCTGGGCAAAACCTTATAGACTCGAAGGCAGTATAAATTCGGAAGCTTCTGAGTCATATGCCTCAATAACCAAAGAGGGTACCATTTATTTCATGAAAGAGAACGAGAACAAGACAGGATTGTCCGATATCTATTATTCAATATTAAAGGATGGAAAATATCAGGAACCTCAAAATATTGGTTTACCTATTAATACAAACGAAAGAGAATCAAACCCGTATATTTCTCCAAATGGAAAATACATGCTCTATTTCTCATCAGATAAATCCGGATTTGGAGAAGTTGACCTGTACATTACTTTTAAAAGAAAAAATAAATGGACCGCTCCAAAAAACTTAGGAAGTCCAATTAACTCAAAACTTTCAGAATTTTGCCCGTTTGTTCACGAAAAAGAGAAAAGACTTTATTTTTCCAGACAAGAAAAAGATGGCGATCGATTCAAGGAAAATCTGTATTTCATTGACTTTGATATCAACAAATATAAATAACCCTGCTCCCCTGCTAGCGCTAGCATCCCACTCGTGCATGCAAGCAAAAAGGAATGATGTATGGCTATATAATTATGAGCAATTAAGCTGGCAATAAAAAAAAAGCAAGACCAAAATTGATCCTGCATTTTATGCAACTTGATAAATCTAATAATAAATCTTTTACACTGTCTGACGCTCGTGTTTTCCTTCTTTAATTTCTTCCACCATTTTTTTATTAAAAGCGGGCAAATCATTCGGGTTTCGGCTGGTTACTAGTCCATTGTCTACGACTACTTCTGCGTCTTCCCATTGTGCTCCGGCATTTTTTAAATCGTTTTTAATAGAGAAGAACGAAGTTACTTTTCGACCTTCTAAAACATCAGCATCTACCAGAATTTGAGGTCCATGACAAATAGCCGCTACTGGTTTTTTACTTTCAAAAAAGGAACGTACAAAATTTACTGCAGCCTCTTCTCTTCTCAATAAATCTGGGTTTATAACGCCTCCCGGAAGAACCAAAGCATCGTAATCTGCTTCACTTGCCTGATCTAATACTACATCAACATTATATTCCTTGCTCCAATTTCCGTCTTTCCAGGCTTTGATAGTTCCTGATTTCAAACTGATGATATCTGCATTCCAACCTTGCTCTTCCAGATAGGCTTTAGGCGATGATAATTCTGATTCTTCAAAACCGTTTGTTGCTAATATGGCTATATTCTTTTTCATAATTTTAAATATTTAAAACGTTATTAATTTGATTTATCTAAAATTAGTTATTTCAGACAGCCAGCGAAAACAGATCCTGTTAAACCTTTCTTTATTAAAAGTTAATTAATTGAATTTCATGTTTTTATGAAAAATTAAATTGAAATTATATAAGATTGGTGTGATTTTAGTCCACTATTTTATAGGATGAAAACTAGTAAATAATTCTTATTTTTGATAAAGAATTATTCTCACTATGGTTTCTATAAAAACATTTGATCAGGCGACCCATTTAGAAAATCCGAGACGTGTTTTAAAATACGTTTTAGTTTTTTGTACTTCGGGTACAACGACTATTTCTGTGGATGAAAATGAGTTTGTATTGACCGAAAACTCCGTTATTACGATTACTTCCGGGCAAATTCATTATTTCAAAAACATCCAAAATGCTACCGGATATGCTTTAGAATTTACCTACGCTTTCTTTTGTAAAGATGATAATGACATGGAATTGATTTTCCACAACGGTTTGTTTTGCCATTTTGCAATGAACGAAATGATTACGGTGGATCATCCTGAAATTATTGTTCGGGAATTGGAGGAAATCAGTAAAGAGGTAACCGAAACACCGTATCAATATTTGATTTCCATTCACAGCCGAATTGAATTAATTCTGATTGAAATCAACCGCACCAAAATTAATCGTGGTGACGAAATCTACAAACCCGATGCGCTTTTTCTGCATTTTCTGGAAACTACTTTACAGAATTTCGAAAAGAATTTGTCGGTAAACGAAATCGCAAATCTAATTGGCACCACCGAATCCAAACTAAACGAACTTTCGAAACTCCACACCAACAAAACCGCTCAAAATGTCATCTTCGGACTAGTGATTTCTGAGGCAAAAAGACTTTTTACTTATGAAAAACTTTCGGTGAAGGAAGTCGCATATGCTTTGGGTTTTAATGATCCTTTTTATTTTTCTAATTTCTTCAAAAAACACACGGAGATTTCTCCAAAATCATTCAAAGAAAAAGCAGTTAATTCGTAATTACATTCTTTTTCTTGAATTCTCTATTCTTTAGCACGCTTACTTGCAACATCTTTGTATCTCAATAATTACTAACAAATTAGTATATGAAAAGATATCAGGATTATGCGGCTTTTCTTTTGCGGATCGCATTAGCAGCAGGATTTATGTCCGCCATTTCGAGTCGGTTAGGGTTTTGGGGAAATTATTCTTCTGGCTGGGAAAGTTTTCTGGCTTACGCCGAAAAAGTAAATTCATTCGCTCCAAAAAATTGTATCCCAACAATCGCCATCACCTCCACTATTGCCGAATCCCTTATGGCTTTACTCCTACTCGTTGGTTATCTAACCCGCTTGGCTTCAATTGGCGCCGCAATTTTGACTTTGCTGTTTGCATTTGCTATGACGTATTCTTTTGGTGTAAAAGACCCACTTGATTATTCGGTATTTGTATTTGCTATGGGCGCTTTTCTTTTGGCAACCATGGAAAATTACAAATGGAGTTTAGATGAAATTAGTATGAAAAATAAAAACAATTAAAATTGAATTACAATGGAAAAACAAATCACAAGAAGCAATGAAATAGATTGGAAACCTCTTATTGAGGAAGGTGTAAATACGGATGGAATTTATTCAAAGGCATTATCTTTTGATTCAATTGCAAACAGACCTAATGCCTTTTTATTAAAATTTGAAGCTGGCGCTTCGTACCCAAATCACATTCACCCCGCCGGAGAAGAGATTTATGTTGTAGAAGGCGAAGTCCGTTCCGGAAAAGACGAACTTAAAAAAGGCGATTATATGTACATGCCACCCGGGAGTACGCATTCGGTATTCTCTAAAAATGGTTGTGTATTACTGTTTAAAGTCCCAGAGGAAGTGGTGATTCTGAAGTAAAAAAATCTCGCAAAGTCGCAGAGTCGCAAAGTTTTGGTTTTTAAGTTATTTGTTTTGGTCGTAAAGCTTCACTAGGAAGCTAAATTTTAGTTTCAAACCAAAGCTTATACTTTTCTTATATCACTTATATGGGAAAAAAAACTTCGCGACTTCGCGACTTTTCGAGGTTAATTTTTAAAATAATGCCTAAAAAATTTGCGAAACCGAATAGTTGCACTTATATTTGCAACTGATTGGCTTCATAATTAATTTAAAACACTATGAGACGCGACATTTTTCAGGCAATAGCCGATCCGACAAGAAGGTCTATTCTAACCTTGATTGCGCTACAGGCAATGACACCCAATGCCATTGCGGAGAACTTTAATACTACACGCCAGTCTGTTTCAAAACATCTTCGCATTCTTACGGAATGTGATTTAGTAAAACAGGAACAGCGAGGCCGGGAAATTTACTATTCACTTGAAATTGAAAAGATGAAAGAGATTGATAAATGGATCAAACAATTCAGAGACATTTGGGAAACCAGGTTTAATCAGCTCGACGAACTATTAGTAACACTAAAAAACCAGAAAAAATGAGAACAGATTTGCTATTTGATTTTACCGTTGATAAACCATCCAAAACGGTATACATAACAAGAGAATTTGATGCAGAATTGCCGTTAGTTTGGGATGCCTTTACCAAAGCAGAACTCTTAGACCAATGGGTGGCTCCAAAACCCTGGTCAGCCAGAACAAAATATATGAACTTTGAAGTTGGCGGGCGACGCTTCTATGCTATGGTAAGTCCGGAAGGCATGGAACGCTGGGCGGTTCAGGAATTTACTGCTATTAGTCCGAGAACGAATTTTAAAATGTATAATACTTTTTCAGACGAAAATGAAAGCCGGGTATTACCGGGTTCTGATTGGGATTATAATTTCAGCGAACAAAATGGCATCACAAAAGTGAATATTAGTATTTATAACGAATCACTGGAACGTTTAGAGATGATGATTGAAATGGGCTTTACAGAAGGCTTTAAAATGTCTGTTGATAACTTGGAGAAATTATTGGAATCTTTAAAGAAATAGAAATCATGGCAGCTATTAATCCTTACATCCATTTCAACGGAAATGCCGAAGAAGCATTTACGTTTTATAAATCTGTTTTTGGCGGCGAGTTTGCCAATATCAGTCGGTATCGCGATATCTCGAGTGAGCAATATCCAATACCGGAGAACGATCAAAACAGCATTATGCACATTGCCTTGCCTATTGGCAAAACCGGTGTATTAATGGCAAGCGATGTCATGCAGGCTATGGGAAAAGTCAACGAAACCGACAACAGATACACCGTTTCCATCATTGCGGAAAGCAAGGAAGAAGCAGATAAATTATTCAACGGACTTTCAGAAGGCGGAAAAATTGAAATGCCATTATTTGACGGTCCTTCAGGAAATTATTTCGGAATGTTTGCGGATAAATTTGCCGTTCAGTGGATGGTCAATTATAATCCTAAATTCAGTGGAGAAGTATAGTGGTTGAGAAATAATCTTGCGAACACGTATTCCAAAAAATTTTACAATTCCACAAAGTTACTCGGAGAAGACACGGAGATTCGCAAAGTTTTAAAAGAAAACCGGAGAAATAATTACGTAGTCCCGAGGCTTCCAGAGTGATTTTTTTCTAATTTACAACATAGCCCACGGTTTCAACCGTGGGTTACGGGTACAGAAATGGATTGTAAAATATATTGCGTCCCAACGGATTCAAACCGTTGGCTATATTTATCTCCCCACGGTTGAAACCGCGGGCTATATTTGATGTATTCCGTAAAGAAGTTAAAAACCTTATATGCCCTAAACTTCCAGCCTTCGCACCAATGCTTAAATTTCCTTATATGACTTATATGGTGGAAAAAAATTTTACGATAAATCTTTCAATACCGGATACACTTTTTTAAACTTAATAAAAGCGGCTTGATAAACACTTTTATAGGCTGCATTAGGGTAAAAAGTTTTTCCGGTTTTCTTTTTATACGCGATGTCCTTCCCTATCGATTTTATACCAATCAATACAGCGCCCCAGGCAGAACCTTCAATAGTTTGTGAGGTTTCTACTGTCATCTGAAAAATATCGGCCACCATTTGGAGCCAAAGTTCACTTTTTCCAAATCCGCCGCTGGCCATTACTTTGGTTTGTTTTCTTTTTTCAGGATCCGGAAATAAAATTTCAGTTATCTGAAACAAGCCATATAGTATTCCTTCTAAAGTAGCTCTGACCAAATGTGCCTGTGTATGTGTAATCTGCATTCCTAAAATGGATCCTTGTGCAGCCGCATCCCAAATTGGTGCTCTTTCGCCCAGTAAGTAAGGTACAAAAAGCAATCCTTCAGAACCGGCTGGGATTTTTTCTGCTTCTTCAAAAAGAATTTCAAAAGACTGATCGGTTTTAAGTAAAGTTTCCCTGAGCCATTGCAAAACAATTGCGCCATTATTAACAGCTCCTAAAACAAGATACTGGTCGTCAATTAAATGGTAACACTGGGTTCGCATTTGTTCGTCAAGATACGGTTTATCGATTGGTAATCGTACCGCTCCGCTGGTACCGATCGTTAGGGCAATACAGCCTTTATTCATCGCCCCAGTTCCCAGGTTGGCCAAAGCGCCATCGCCACCGCCAATTACGTACAGAAAATCGTCTGAAACGCCTTTGCATTGATGTGTTACCTTGCAAACTGAAGATAATTGCTCCGGTTTCAGGTGTAGAAAATCTAAAATTTCAGGATCCCATTGTAAAGTATGAATATTTAATAATCCTGTTCCGGATGCCATTGAAGTGTCTGTACAATATTCATTCGTGAGATGATGCCATACATATTCTTTAATACTAATGAATTTATAGGTTTGGGAAAAAATATCCGAATCAAATTCCTTAAACCAGGCAATTTTGGTCATGGGTGAAAAAGGATGAATCGGGATTCCGGTTTTTTTATAAAAATGTTTTCCTTTTTCTGAATTTTTAAGTTTTTCAGCAACGGCATTGGCTCTGTTATCAGCCCATAAAATTGCATCCGTTAAAGGTTTACCGGTTTCATCAATGGCAATAATACTTTGCATAGCCGAGCTAAAACTGATAAACTCAGGCTTAATTCCGTTTGTGATTTCTGCAATACAATCTATAACGGTCTGTAAGATCTCTTGCGGGTTTTGCACACTCCAATCCGGTTTTGGATGATACATCGTATAGGCATTTGAAACCTGTTTCGTTACATTTCCATTTATGTCAAAACAAATGGCTTTTGTGGCCGTAGTTCCAATGTCGATTCCTATATAAAATGATTCCATATTTTTTATTTGATCCATATATTAAGTATCAATACGCCTATTAATCCCATCACTCCTATTATTGTTTCCATGACCGTCCAGGTTTTAAAAGTGTCTGAAACGCTGATACCAAAATATTCCTTAAACATCCAAAATCCGGTATCGTTTACATGAGAACACATTAAGCTTCCCGCGCCAATAGACAACACCATTAACTCGGGACTTACACCTGAAGCAAGTACCAAAGGCTGTACAATTCCTGCCGCGGTTAATCCGGCAACTGTCGCAGATCCCAAAGCAATACGAATTATGGTAGCAATAAGCCAGCCTAACAATAAAGGAGAAAGAGATGATTTTTCGAAAAATGTACTTATATCGGTTCCCATTCCGCTGTCTATCAATACTTGTTTAAAAGCACCTCCGGCCGCAATGATTAAAATGATCATAGTAGCCGAACTCATAGCGGTACCTGATTTATCCATGATATCCTGCATTTTTCTTTCACGGAAAATTCCTAGGGAGTAAATCGCAAAAAGTACCGCAAGTAACATTGAAGTGGTTGGATTTCCTATAAAAAGCAAAAGAGAACGCAAATCGTTTTCTTCGGGTAATAGCAATTCGCTGAAAGTAGCGGTCGCCATTAAAAAAACCGGAACTAAAGCAGTTAAAATACTAATTTGAAAAGAGGGCATTTCGTCTTCTGTAAAAGTTTTGCTTTCGAATAATCCTTTCGGAGGAAAGGCCTCAATTTTCTTTATGAACTCCGGAAAAACAATTCCGGCAACAAAAAGTGCAGGAAGCGCTACCAAAAGTCCGTAAAGTAATGTTTTCCCGATATTGGCTTTAAAAATAACTGCAATTGCCGTTGGTCCGGGATGAGGAGGTAAAAAACCATGTGTGATTGAAAGTGCCGAAGCCATTGCAATACCCAGATAAATCATAGGTTGTTTGGTACTTTTAGCAACTGCAAAAACCATTGGAATCAAGATAATAAAACCGGCATTATAGAACATCGAAATTCCGACAGAGAAACCTGTAATTACCATTGCCCACTTAATGTGTTTTACACCAAATGACCGTATCATTACTGAACTTATTCGCTGAGCCGCGCCGCTGTCTGAAAGCAAATTCCCTAAAATAACTCCAAACGCAATAATTAGAATTAGAGCGCCCAAAGTACTTCCTATACCCTGCTGAATGGAATTAATTAAATCGGGAAAAGGCATTTGTTTTGCAATTCCCACAAAAAAAGCAGCGATAATTAAGGCGATAAAGGCATTAAGCTTTACACCCGAAATGAGAATCAATAACAACAATATACTGGCAATCAGAATCAGTAGCGACATGGATTGGAATGTGATAAAGGATTAATAAGTGTTGTTTCGTAAAAATATTACTTTCTGTACTTTTAATTGTGTCAATTCTACTTTAATATGTGAAATTAAAATTGATGGCAGTTATTACTTCAAATCCTTCTTAATCACCAAATATTTCAAATCTGTTGTTCCAACATTGCTAATACCATGTTCCATATTTGATGGGCAATAAAAACTGGTATTTGGGCCGGCTGTTAAGGTTTTTCCGTCAAGGTAGAATTGAGCAGTTCCTTCCAGTATATAAAAGAATTCTTCTTCGACATGGTGATGTGGCGCATGTGTGGATTTTCCGGGTTCGACGATACTCATTTTGAGGGTGTTTTCCTGAGTGAAGTTTTTATCGGCAAACCAATATTGATATCCCACTTTTGTTTTGGTGGCTTTGTCTAATTCAAAGTGATTGACGCAATTTTCAATTGTATACTTTGGCTCTGTTGAAGTGGTTTCCTTTGTTACTTCTTGCGCTTGTGCAGATTTCTGCACGAATAAAGCAAGTATTACAATGGTTATAGTTGCTGCTAATTTCATTTTCTTTTTTTATTGTAATAATACAAAAAATGCTTTTACATAATACTTAAAAACAAAAAGCAAGCTTTATCAGCTTGCTTTTTGTTTTATAATTTTCTTTAAAATTTAATCGCAATTTTTCCGATCGTAGTTCCTGATTCCAGTAACTCATGTGCTTTTTTGAAATTGGAAGCAGTCAGGCCATTCAACGTAGTTTTTAAAGTAGACTGAATTGTACCGTTGTCTAATAAATTGGATAATTCGTTTAAAATATGATGCTGAGAGATCCTGTCTTCTGTTTGAAACGTCGAGCGTGTAAACATGGATTCCCAATGAAAGCTGATACTTTTAGTTTTTAACTGAAGAAGATTCACCTTTTCCCCTGGAGTACTAATCGAACCAATATGCCCTTGTGGTTTTATTAGTTCTACAAATGCCTGCCAATACTGATTGGCGTCAACCAAATCTAAAATAAAATCGACTTGCTGGAAACCTGCATTGTGAACTTCTTCAATCAAATTTTTATGATTTACTACAAAGTCGGCGCCTTGTTGTTTACACCATTCGATTGATTCAGGGCGTGATGCTGTAGCAATTACGGTTAATCCGGCCACTTGTTTAGCTAATTGAATGGCAATTGAACCTACTCCGCCAGCTCCTCCAATAATTAAGATGCTTTTGCCTTTGTCTTTTTCCGGATTTATGCGAATTCGGTCAAATAATATTTCCCAGGCTGTTAAACCGGTTAGCGGCATTGCCGCAGCCTGTTCTATGGAAAGTGATTTGGGCTTTCTACCCACAATACGTTCCTCAATAATTTGATATTCTGCATTGCTGCCTTGTTTGGTCAAATCTCCTGCGTAGAAAACTTCGTCTCCCACTTTAAATAAACTAACCTGATCACCAACGGCTTCTACAACCCCGACAGCGTCCCAGCCTATAATTTTTGGTGTTTCTAAAACCGTGTCTCTGGCGCTATTCTGACGAATTTTAAAATCTACCGGGTTAACAGAAACCGCTTCAATTTTAACTAATAAATCGTGCGCTCCCGGAATTGGTTTTGGCGTTTCAAATTCAATGAAACTATCTTCCTTATCTATTGGTAATGAGGTTTTAAATCCTATTGCTTTCATCTTTTTATCTTTTGATTTAAACTAATAACACAAAGATACTCACAAGGAAGAATTTGGGAATTGTACAAATTCGTTATGAATTGGTACATGTTTATCTTTTTGGTTTATTAATATATTGAACCTAAACTGGATTGAAGTCCAGTCTATGGTTTACATTTTTTTGATTATCATCTTATAAAAAACTAAATCTCTAGCCTAGCCCCGATAGAAGCATCCTTTTATAGTGAGGTTCACCATAAAAGATACAAGTGGATAGCGGGACAAGTCATCTTAAAAATATAATTCTTCTGCTCTTAAAAAAGAATATGCAGAATATCAGAAATAAAAACTACTTTTAAAACGCTTCTAAAGCAACCTATAAACCTTTCAATAATGAACCACCTTCACCTTAAAATAAAATCAAACCTTCTATTTTTTATTGCTTTTGCTTTTACAAATTTTGTATCCGCTCAGGTATCAGAAGAGAAAAACCATAACTTAATTGCAAAAGGCGCAGCTCTCACAAAACTATCAGAGCAATACAGTTTTACAGAAGGACCGGCCGCAGATAAAAAAGGAAATATTTATTTTACTGATCAGCCTAATAATCGAATCATGAAATGGTCTGTTAATGGTGAGCTTTCTGTTTTTATGGAAAATGCAGGAAGAGCTAACGGTTTGTATTTTGATCACGAAGGCAACCTTTTGGCTTGTACCGATGAAAAAAATGAAATTTGGAAAATAGACCAAAACAAAAATACTACGGTATTACTAAACAACTTCGAAGGAAAAAGGCTGAATGGTCCCAATGATCTCTGGGTTGATCCAAAAGGCGGTATCTATTTTACAGATCCTTTTTACAAAAGAGATTACTGGAAACATACCACCAAAGAAATAGAGAAAGAATGTGTTTACTATTTATCTCCGGATAAATCCAAAATTACAAACGTTGACAATGAGCTGGTAAAACCTAATGGTATCATTGGAACTTCGGATGGAAAAACGTTATACGTAGCGGATATAGCGGCAAACAAGACGTACTCTTATACCATCAACAGCGATGGTTCTTTAAGCAAAAAAACGCTGTTTACTGAATCAGGTTCAGATGGAATGACAAGAGACGAGTCCGGTAACATTTACTTAACCGGAAAAGGAGTTACCATATTTAATGCGCAAGGAGAAAAAATAGCCCATATTGATGTTCCTGAACCCTGGACGGCCAATGTTTGTTTTGGAGGAAAAAAATTTAAAACATTATTTATTACGGCCAGTAAAAGTGTCTATACGTTAGAAATGAATGTTCGGGGAATGAAATAATAAGCGGCACAGGTCGTCTTAAAGCCCCTAATCCTTTTGCTTCAAAAAATGGAAACATCACTGGTAAAGCACAAATTTTATAAATAAAACTTAAAATTTCTTTTCCCATTTTGAATATATGTAGTTAACTACGTAAATTCGCATACAAATTATTTGTTATGGTATTAGAAAAATCACAATCATTAGTATTAGGTAATCTTTTGCAGCGTTTGACGGAGAATTTGCGCAAAGAAGCGCAGCTGTTTTACAGAAGTCAGAATATTGATTTTGAACCCAAATGGTTTCCGGTAATTTATGTGCTTTCGCAGAAAAAGGCTATTAGTGTGGTGGAACTTTCCCTGGAAATTGGTTACTCGCATCCTACTACGATTTCTCTTTTGAAGGAATTAGAAAAGAAAGAACTGATTGGCTCTGCTAAAGACGCCAAAGACGAAAGAAAACGACTGATCACCCTTACTGAAAAAGCAAATGATCTCATACAGCAATTACAACCGTTGTGGGCTGTTATGACGCAGGCTTTAGTGGAGTTGACTGACACAGAAAATAATTTGTACAAAGCCATAAACGAAGTAAATCTAAACTTAAAAACGAAAAATCTTTTTGACCGAATGACAACTATTAAAGAAATGAACCTACATGCTCCTGAAAAAGCAATAGAAAACGATATTAAAGTAGAAAAAATTGAAGATCCAAAATTAGAATCGATCGCCTTTGCCATTAGAAGGCAAGTTTTTGTTGAAGAGCAAAATGTATCGCAGGAACGCGAATCGATGGATGATGCTGAGGCGATTCATTATCTGGCAACGGTAAACGGTTTACCGGCCGGAGCGGCGCGTTACAGAATAATGGAAAAAGGAGCAAAAATTGAACGTATTGCGGTTTTGAGTTCGTATCGTGGGAAGAAAGTTGGAGAAGCTATCCTGAAAAAAATTGTGGAAGATTTGCGTACTGAAGAGAAAATTTATCTTTATGCGCAGGTCAATGCCAGTCCGTTTTATATTAAAAACGGATTCAGGCAAACCAATAACTATTTCCTGGATGCCGGAATTGAGCATGTCGAAATGGATTTGATCAAATAAAAACAGAACAGCATTTCTTAGTAGAAATTAAAGCTGCTAAGAAATGCTTAATGTCTTTTTAAATTCTGATGGAGAGATTCCGGTACTTTTCATCATGAATTTATTAAAATGACTGCTGTCAATAAAACCCAAATCGTTACTAATTTCTGAGAAAGTTAAATTGCTTTTGCTCAGTTTTTCGGTTACCACTTTAAGTTTGGTTTGTACAATATACTCTCTTAAAGTGATATTTAAATGGTTTTTAAAATATTCGCCAATGTAATGGATCGAAACATTAAAATGATTGGCCATTTCTTTTTTCTTCAGCAAATGCGGGTTGGCAATGTTTGATCGGATGTAACTTAAAATCGTGTCAATTTTCAATATTTCAGTAGTTTGCAAGTTTAGATTACTTTCATTCAAAGCCGCATTTCGACGAATGATTTGAATCAGTGCCGTCATTAAGCTTTTGATTATAACTTCATTTTGCCCTTTTGGTTTGGCAACTTCATCTAATATTTTTACAATAAGTGTTTCGCAAAATGCTTTATCATCTTCAAGGAAAATTAAATTTCCATTGGTCTGATTGTGGTAATAAAACAATTTTTCGATCTCTTCGATTTCTTTTTTATTGGAAAAGAAATTAGGCAGGAAACGCAGGCAATGAAACTTTGTTGGTTTTAAGGTTTTGAATGAATGATAATCCTTTGGCGTAAGCAAATAAATATCGTGTTCTTTATAATGGTGAGGAATTGAATTTAGGATGTGATTTCCGGTTCCGTATTCAATGTAAAGTAACTCGAAAAAATTGTGTCTGTGCACTTCCTTCTTCCATGTTAATTCTTCAACGGAATAAATTTCGAAATCTTTGTATATAAAAAAGGTGTCTCTCATAATCCTTAATTTTTACAAATATAACCTATATTATTACATCAGTTAATAAAATCGAACGCATTTACTTTGCAGCTATAATTAAAACCTAAAACGACAACATGAACTCAGAAACAATAAAAATAGGAATTCTTGGAATTGGTGGAATCGGCGGATTTGTTGGTGCTCCATTGGCAAAGAAATACAAAGACGGTACGACCAAAATCATTTTTATTTGCAGAGGTGAAACTAAAAATACCATTCAAAAGGAAGGTTTGCTGTATGAATCTAAAGGCAAAACTGAAAGCGTATTTCCATATTTAGTATCTGATAATCCGGCAGCAATAGGAATTTTGAATGTTTTAATTCTTACTTCGAAATCCTATTCTATAAAAGAGGTGTTATCTACTTATAAAGATTGTATCAATGCTGAGACTATTATAATCACTTTGCAAAATGTCGTGAATGCCGAAGAAATTATCCGCGAGACTTTAGCTGAAGTTGGACAAATTATGGAAGGCTGTATTTATGTGGCTTCGAATGTAAAGAAACCGGGGCATGTTCAGCATGTTGGCGGGCCAGGAAAGATTTTTGTTGGCGGAAAAGAGAATAAAGACCTGATGGATTTGCTGGTAGCGGGAGGTCTGGACATTACGTATCTGGAAAACATCAACCAAATACTATGGAGGAAGTATTTGTTTGTTGCGCCGGTTGCAGCGATAACTTCTGCTTATAAAGTTAGTTTTGGTCAACTTTTGGAAGATCAAAACCTAATGCTTATTCTGGAAAATATGATGATCGAAATTCAATCGCTTGCGCTAAAGAACAACATTATTCTGACTAACGAAGACATTGAAACCGCTAAAGATTTATTGACTAAATTTCCGTTTGAATCGAAATCATCTTTGCAATTGGATTTTGAAAATAACAATCAGACTGAAAAACTTTTTTTGGTTGATTATGTAATTGAAAACGCTAATAAATACGGACTTGAAACTCCTTTTTATAATGATGTAAATGATAAAATAAAGACTTTGTATCGTTTATAATAATAATATATACTTAAACTGGACTAAAGTCCAGCCCTGCAATATTTGTCATTGCTACGGAATTTTTGCTTGTTTTTTTATATCATTATTTTAAATGGGAATAAACGTGTGATGAAAACGAAATTTCTGCTTCTGAAAAATCAACTTATTTTAAAATTCTGTTGAATTTTTATTTGTCGGTGCCAAAATGAGACGTTTTTAGAAATTTAAAAGTATCGAAATCATATTAATCTGAATTGAATTTTAGTTAAACTTTAATTAAAATTAGATTTTCACAAAACTTAAAATCTTTCGAAAGGCCTTATTTTTCAAAGCTTTTAATATTATCTATGATAGAATAAAAAAAAATTATAATGAATTTGTACTATAATCAGAAAATCGGTATTACATTTGCCTAACAGTGTTAGATTATTTAATACTCATCAAAATGGCAAGTAAAGATCGTATATTAAGACAAAAAGAAGAGACAAGAAATAACATTCTTGAAGCTGCTTATTCTATCGTAAAAGAAGAAGGATGGCAAGGTCTGAGTATGCGTAAGATTGCTGATAAGATTGAATACACTGCCCCTATTATCTATGAATACTTCTCTAATAAAGAAGCTATTTTAAATGAATTAACCGGTAAAGGTTTTATTAAATTATCGAAGGAATTGCAAAACGCCAGAGCTAAGTTTGATAAACCGGAAGACCAATTAGAAGCCATGTGGATGGCGTATTGGGATTTTGCCTTTACAGATACCGAAATGTATCAGGTTATGTTTGGTGTGCAAATGAATTGTTGTTCCCAACAATGTTCGGCTGCAGAAGCTCCTTATAAATTGTTCACCGCAGTGATTGCTGAAATTATGAAAAACAGTAATCCGGGCCCTGAAGTTATCAAACAAAAATATTTTACTTTCTTTTCTGTTATTCACGGTTTAATTGCCATTAACATTATCAACAAAAGCGAAGTAATGGAAACGATCAACAATCAAATCCTGAAAGATGCGATTGGTGGTATTATCAAATCAATACAGTAAAAAAATTTTCCATTCCACTTAACAGTGTTAGAAAATTTAATTAGAGTAATTTAGTAACCTTTTTTTACTATTTACTTAACAGTGATAAATAATTTAATACCGATTTCTTAAGGAATCGCAATGGGCTCACTATACGGAATTTTGCGCCTTTTAACTTAACATCGTTAGATAATTTAATTCAATTAATTATGAATACCGGGAATGCAACAATACAAAAGATTTTAACTCAAATGAATGTCCAACAAATTAAAACCAATATGAAAATGAAAAATGTAATTATAACCAGTTTTATTCTGGCACTTGTACTAAGTAGTTGTGCAGATAAAGCGCAGGCTCCTGCTCCGGCAGCCCCACTCCTGCCAGTTTTAGCGATTCAAAACTCTGATGCTGTTACGGATGCTGAATATCCAGCTTCGATACAAGGAACTGTAGACGTGGAGATTCGTCCACAAGTAAGCGGAAACCTTGACCGTGTTTTAGTAGACGAAGGTGCTTATGTAAGTAAAGGTCAAACTTTATTCAAAATAAACGAGCGTCCTTTCCGTGAGCAATTAAACAATGCTTTGGCTAGTCTTCATGCTTCTGAAGCGGCTTTGATCAACGCTCAGTTAGAAGTAGACAAATTAACTCCTTTGGTACAAAACAAAGTAGTTTCTGATTATCAATTGAAAACGGCTAAAGCTTCTCAAAAAATTGCTGCTGCCAATATCGAGCAAGCAAGAGCAATGGTAGCATCTGCCAGAATTAATTTAGGATATACTAATGTGACAGCCCCTGTTAGTGGTTACATTGGAAGATTGCCTAAAAAACAAGGAAGTTTAGTTTCGGCTACTGATATTGAACCGTTAACCAAACTTTCTGATGTACACGAAGTTTTTGTTTACTTCTCTTTAGGTGAAACTGATTTCATCAAATTCAAAACGCAATATGCAGGAAATACATTGGGTGATAAAATCAAAAAATTACCTCCTGTAACTTTGATTTTGGCTGATAATAATGCTTATGCACAATCAGGAAAAATTGATATGGTAGATGGTCAATTTGATAAAAACACGGGTGCAATTACTTTAAGAGCGACTTTCCCAAATGCAAACGGTACACTACGTTCTGGAAACACTGGAAAAATTCGTTTAGGAATCAATCATAACGACGCGATTCTGGTACCACAATCGGCTACGATAGAAATGCAGGATAAAGTGTTTGTTTATACCCTGAACAAAGGAAATAAAGTAAACAAAATGCCAATCACCATTATTGGTAAAAGCGGAACTAACTATCTTATTGGCGAAGGTGTAAAATCTGGCGACCAAATTGTTTTAAGCGGAATCGACAAACTTCAGGAAGGACAAGTGATCCAGCCTCAAAAATCGACTTCTGAAGTTGCCCAAATAATTAACAAAAAATAATTTTTACGACAATGTTCAAAATATTTATACAAAGACCTGTACTGGCAACCGTAATCTCCATTTTATTGGTGATCCTGGGTGTACTTGGACTTACAAAATTGCCTTTACAACAGTTTCCTGATATTGCGCCTCCCTCGGTTTTGGTAACGGCGGTTTATCCGGGAGCGAATGCCGAAACGGTTTTACGTTCGGTTGCACCATCTCTGGAAGAATCTATAAATGGTGTTGAAAACATGACGTACATGAGTTCAACAGCGAGTAACGATGGTACACTTGCGATTACTGTGTTCTTTAAATTAGGAACAGATGCCGATCAGGCCGCAGTTAACGTTCAGAACAGAGTTGCTCAGGCGACAAGTCAGTTGCCTGCAGAGGTTGTTCAGCAAGGTGTAATTACCGCGAAACAACAAAACAGTTTCATCATGGCCATTGGTATGTACACAGAAGACGAATCGAAATACGATCAGACTTTTGTTGCCAATTATGCTCAAATTAATATTATTCCGGAGATTAAACGTATTCCGGGTGTAGGTTCTGCCAGTATTTTTGGTGGGGTTAAAGATTACTCGATGAGAGTTTGGCTGAATCCAACTCAAATGTCGACTTACAATGTTACGCCAAATGAAGTGATGGCAGCTATTCAGGACAAAAGTTTAGAGGCTGCTCCGGGTAAATTTGGAGAAAGAAGTAAAGAAGTTTTTGAATACGTAATTAAATACAAAGGGAAACTTACTAAACCGGAGGATTATCAAAACATTGCCATTCGTTCGAATGCAGATGGTTCTATCCTTCGCTTAAAAGATGTAGCCAGAGTAGAACTTGGTGCTTACTCTTATAACAGTTTAACTCGTTTGAACGGTAAAAAAGGAGTTGTAATTGGTGTTATCCAGTTAGCGGGTTCTAACTCCAATGAAATTCAGATTGCCATTAATAAATTGATGGTGAAAGCCTCTAAAGATTTCCCGCAAGGCATTAAACACAATATTTTCTACAGTACAAAAGTATCATTAGACCAATCGATCGAACAGGTTGAACACACTTTGATTGAAGCTTTTATACTGGTATTTATTGTGGTATTTATCTTCTTGCAGGATTTCAGATCAACATTAATCCCGGCCATTGCTGTACCTGTAGCAATTTTAGGAACGTTCTTCTTCATGCAGTTATTCGGATTTTCGATCAACCTTTTAACGCTTTTTGCTTTAATTCTGGCGATTGGTATTGTGGTGGATGATGCGATTGTCGTCGTCGAGGCCGTGCATGCGAAAATGGAGCACAAACATCTGTCTCCAAAAGTAGCCACACATGAAGCAATGCACGAAATAACGGGTGCTATTATCTCGATTACGCTGGTAATGGCTGCTGTATTCCTGCCGGTCGGTTTTATGGAAGGTTCAACCGGGGTTTTCTATCGTCAGTTTGCCTTTACGATGGCCATTGCAATTGTAATTTCAGCCGTAAACGCTTTGACATTGTCCCCTGCCCTTGCCGCTTTATTCTTAAAAGATAATCATGCTGCACACGAAGGAGATGCTCCGTACAAAAAACAAGGATTTAAAGAAAAATTCTTCACCGGATTCAACAATAGTTTTGAGTCGTTGACCAACCGTTATGTTGGCGGATTAAAATTCTTAATTCGTAACAAATGGGTTAGTTTAGGTGGATTGGCTTTAATTACTTTCGCTACGATTGTAATGGTAAAAACTACTCCTGCTGGATTTATCCCAACAGAAGATCAAGGTTTTATCGCCATTGCGGTTAATACGCCTTCTGGAACCTCTTTAGACGGAACGCAGAAAGTAATGACAGAAGCAGAAAACACATTAAAAAAATTGGATGCATCACGATTTGTAACCGCTATTTCAGGTTTCAACTTATTGACGAATTCTACAAGCCCTTCATCAGCTGTTGTTTTCGTATTGCTTAAACCAAATGAAGAACGTGGCGAGGTTAAAAATATTGACGAAATCATGAATCAGGTTCGTGGCCAATTGGGTGCGATTTCTGGAGGAAGCTTCTTCGTATTTAGTTTCCCGACCGTTCCTGGATTTAGTAACGTTGAGGCATTGGATTTGGTTCTTCAGGATAAAACCGGAGGTAAACTGGATAAGTTCAGTGGAATCTCACAAAACTTTATTGGAGAAGTGATGAAACGCCCTGAAATTGCTGTAGCCTTTACCAGTTTCAAAGCCGATTATCCTCAATTACAATTGGATATCAATGACGAAAAAGCAGATCAATTAGGTGTTAAAGTAAAAGATATTCTGCAAACGATGCAGGCTTATTTTGGTAGCGCACAAGCCTCTGACTTCAATAGATTTGGTAAATATTACAGAGTTGTAGTTCAGGCTGATATTGCCGACAGAGCAGATCCTTCAGCAATTGACAGAGTTTTTGTGAAAAACAAAAATGGCGAAATGGTTCCGATAAACACTTTAGTAAAACTAAGCCGTATTTATGGTTCTGAAACCGCTTCGAGATACAACTTGTTTAATTCGATTTCGATTAATGCGATTCCGAAACCAGGATTTAGTTCCGGAGATGCCATTAAAGCAATTGAAGAAGTAGCAGCTCAACAATTACCTGCAGGATATAGCTATGAATGGTCAGGACAAACTCGTGAAGAAATTTCTTCAGGAGGTCAATCGGCAACGATTTTCTTACTGTGTTTGATATTCGTCTATTTCTTACTTGCCGCACAGTACGAAAGTTACATTTTGCCATTGGCTGTAATCTTATCTATACCTGCAGGAATTTTTGGAGTATTCGTTGCCATTGGTTTAACAGGAATTGAAAACAACATTTATGTACAAGTTGCACTAGTAATGTTAATTGGACTTCTGGCCAAGAACGCGATTTTGATTGTCGAGTTCGCCGTCCAGAAACGAAAATCCGGACAGGCCTTGGTTAAAGCTTCTATTGATGCAGCCAAATTACGTTTACGTCCAATTATCATGACGTCGCTGGCTTTCGTAGTAGGATTAATTCCGATGATGAGTGCCAAAGGACCATCGGCGCAAGGTAACCACTCGATTAGTATTGGTGCCGCCGGAGGTATGGTTTCGGGAGTAATTCTTGGGTTGTTGATCATCCCGGTATTATTCATCGTATTCCAACATTTACAAGAAAAAGTTACCGGAAAACCGGTAGCCGTAGTTCATAACGAAGAAGAAAAATAAATATGGAAAATTATATAACGACAATTCTGGTGACCATCATTTTCGGCATCGGCTATATATCGTACAGAATCTCAAAAGATCTTGAAACTAAAAAAGATACTTGTACAGAAATTTAATGACAACTTATAAAATGAAAAAGTATATAACCAAAATCGTGATGGTCGCTATTTTGATCACCACATTGATATCCTGTTCCGTTTCGAAGGATATTGAAACTCCAAAAGATGCACTTCCTGAGAATTTCAGGAATGCATCGGTTTCAAAAGATACGGCAAGCATTGCCGATTTGGAGTGGAAAAACTTCTTTACAGAAAAAGATATCATCAAGCTAATCGATGAAGCAGTGATCAGAAATAACGATTTACAAATCGCTACTAAAAACATCGAAATTGCGCAATACCGATTTACACAATCAAAATGGAACAATGTTCCTCAGATTAATTTGGGTGTTAATGCCAGTACCAGCAATCCGTCAGACAATAGTTTTACAGGAAAAAACCTGGGTCAGGCTTTGGGGCAAAACCATATTAATGATTTCACAGCCGGAGCAACACTTTCATGGGAAGCTGATATTTGGGGTAAAATCAAAAATCAGAAAAAGGGCGCGTATGCTGAATATCTTCAATCTGAAGAGGTAAAAAAAGCATTGCAAACCACTATTGTTGCCGATGTTTCTAAAGGATATTACAATCTTTTGATGTTAGATGCACAATTGGAAATTGCCAAACAAACACTGAAACTGAATGACAGTACAACTAGCATCATCAAATTGAAATATGATGCAGGACAAGTTACTTCATTAGCTATTCAGCAATCTGAAGCGCAGAAATTAAACTCAGCGCAATTGATTCCGTTATTGGAGCAAAACATTGCCATTCAGGAAAATGCTTTGAGTGTACTGACAGGATCTTTTCCGGATTCAAAAGAAAGAACGATTCGTTTGAGCTCAATTGCTGTAAAAAACAATGCTGCAGTCGGAATTCCGTCTTCATTAGTAAGCAGAAGACCGGATGTAAAAAGTGCTGAACTGGCTTTAAAAGTAGCCAATGCCAATGTCGGAATCACAAAAGCCGATTTCTATCCTGCACTTAGAATTACAGCGCAAGGTGGTGTGAATTCATTCGAAACCAGCAATTGGTTTACTATTCCGGCTTCTTTATTTGGAACTGTTGCGGGAGGTTTAACTCAGCCTTTATTGAACAATAAAAGAGTAAGAACACAATATAATATCGCTGTTGCTGAAAGAGAAAAAGCCGTGATTAATTTCAGACAATCTGTTTTAGTAGCCGTTAGTGAAGTGGCCGATGCTTTGGTTGCTGTTGAAAAATTACAACAACAGGAAGCTTTCCTGCAGGAACGTGTAAAAACATTACAGCAAGCAATTAAAAATGCCAATTTGTTATTCAAAAACGGAATGGCAGAATACCTGGAAGTACTTTCTGCGCAAGCCAGTTTATTGCAAAGCGAATTAGAATTAGCTGATATAAAAAGAGCACAACTTTCTGCCAATACCGAGTTATATCGCGCATTGGGCGGTGGTTGGAGATAATACCCGTTTTAATTATTTATTTATTTGAGATGACGCTGTGAGACTTCGGTTTTGCAGCGTTTTTTTGTTGTTTGCCACAAAGGCAATAAGGCATGAAGTTTTTTGAACGCGGATGACTCGGATTACCAAGCGAAAACACGGATTACCGCGGATTTTTTATTTTCTTATGGATTTTTGTATCTGCATTTTTGTCACCCTGAGGAACGAAGGGTCACACCAGTAGCTCGACAAAGATTGGCGATTTTGATTATGGAGTTTCTTGCGGATCCCTCGTCCATCGGGATGACAAACTTTGTGGTTACTTTACTAAAAAAGTCTCTCTCGCAGATTCTGCAGATCTAGCAAATTTCTATATTCTATATTCTTATCTTTTGTCTCTTGTCTCTTGTCTCTTGTCTCTTGTCTCTTGCTTCTTGCTTATATTCTCCCTTTCCAAAATCTAAAATCAACACCCTAAAATCTAAAATCCCCAATTCTGTCCCAAATGCCCCTAAAATAGTCGTAAATACCTATTCCGTAAGAAAAATAACATTAGTAGATTTGTATAAATAATTAACTAATAACTATTTAAACAAAAATCACATGAAAAAAGCAAAGATTATTTTCTGGATCACTACAACTATTATTTTCTTATTTGAGGGCGTAATGCCAGCTTTGACTTCTCAATCTGAACTGGCAAAAGAAGGAATCAGACATTTAGGCTATCCTGAATATTTTGGAAATGCTTTAGTTGTATTTAAAATATTAGGAGTTTTAATTCTGGTAATTCCATCAATTCCTAAAAACGTAAAGGAATGGGCTTATGCCGGATTTGGATTCGATTTTATATTTGCTTCGATAAGCCATTTTGCTGTTGACGGCGTTAATTTCCAGTCTTTCTTCCCCCTAATTTTTTTAGTGATTCTGGCTATATCCTACCATTATTATCATAAAATCGAACGCTATAAAAATATTGCGTTATAAACTTTTAAGACGATGATAGAAGTTTTCAAAACAAATGTTCAGGAAGTCGAGCAATCTCTACAGATTATAGGAAAACTTCTTGAGCATTTTCCAAACAGTGCTATCAATTTTGATTTGGAAGATTGTGATAAAATCCTGCGCATTCACGGTGCCTCCATTTCACATAAAAAAATTATCGAACTTCTTGATTCCTACGGATTTCATTGCGAAGTGCTTTTGTAACAAAACATAATCTTTTGATTTTTAAATATTTAATTTAAAATTGTAAATTTGGGTAATCGCTAATCATCAAATCATAGAAAATGAATATTCCAAAAAATCATCAAACCATAATGCCGTATTTAATTTTAGATGGTGCATTAAAGTTTATCGACTTCACAAAAAACGTTTTTAATGCCACTGTTTTACACGCCCCTCAATTGCGTGACGACGGAACTGCCTTACATGCTGAAATCAGCATTCATGGAAGCACTATTATGTTTGCCGACACCACTAGTGACTGGAAACCACAAACGGCAAATTTATTTGTTTATGTACCCAATGCCGACGAAAGTTTCAAAAAAGCAATGGAGGAAGGCGCAACAGAATTGATGGGATTAAGCGATCAGGAATATGGCCGGACTTGTGGCGTAACAGATCCTTTCGGAAATGTCTGGTGGATCACCTCCGTAAATGAATTCACAATTTAAATTAAAAAGATGAAAACAACTCTTCAAACCAACATTGTCGAAACATTCAAAAATTTAAACGAAATCCATTCTAAGTTTTCTGAAACCGAGCTAAATAAAGTTCCTTTTGAAGGAAGCTGGACAGCCGGACAAACCACGAAACATATTCTAAAGGCCAGTTCTGGTTATGCTGCGTTATTTTTGGGGAAAACAGAAAAAACGAATAGAGAACCTGATTTATACATCAAAGATCTGAAAGCGCTATTTTTGAACTATGATATAAAAATGGAATCTCCGGATTTTCTACTACCTGAAATCATCGATTATGATAAAAAGGAGCAAACTTTAGAACTACTCAATAGAGAAGCTGATTTATTGACATTATCAGCAATCCATGATTTAACCCTGACTTGTCTTGATTTTCAACTTCCAGGATTTGAAAAATTTACTATTCTGGAATGGATTTCTTTCACGCTTATTCATACACAAAGACATACAAAACAATTAAATGATATATACAATCAAATAACTAAGGAGTAATTGATAAGCCAAAACTATCCAAAACCAAACCCAAAAACCATTATATGAAATCAAAAAGCGGAACAATCTTTTTATCTGGTTTAATTGCCGGCACGCTTGATATGCTTGCTGCTATTACAGTTTATGCCTTTATCCTGCAAAAAACAACGGCCATTATAATCCTGCAGTCCATTGCTTCGGGAATATTTAAAAAAGATGCCTATTCCGGCGGTTCACAAATGGCTTTGTATGGTTTATTGCTGCATTATTTTATTGCACTTACCTTTGCCTGGTTCTACTTCGCCATTTATCCGTATTTCACCTTTATTAAAAAAAATACTTTATTATCGGGCATTTTATACGGAATTTTTGTCTGGATCATTATGAACCTGGTAGTCTTGCCAACAGTATTTCCTGTACTTCCGGAAAAACATCTTGATTTTCATCTGATTATATCCATCATGATTTTAATATGCTGCATCGGAATTCCGATTGCCTTTATTACAAAGAAACATTATTCTTTCCACCGTTAGAAGTTTTCAGCCGCAGTCTCAGTCAACCTGAAACCTGAACTTGAAAATCTAAATTCCTGAAGCGTAAAACTTACAGAAATAAAATTTTTACTACCTAAAAAAAGCGAAACTGATAATCTGGTGTCGCTTTTTTTATGAATAGCTTAAAACGCTTGAATATTAACATTAATTCCTCACCATAATACCTTATTAATCAGTTTTTTACATTAATTTTATAATCCCCCTCTTCTTATTACATAATTCCCATATCGATTCTTTTGAGTCAATTTTTTGATCGATTGGATCAATTGAGCCTGTATTGGTAAAGTAATTTTATCTAATAAAATGGAAACATATGGAATTAGCAGCAACGGAAACTATAACAGCTACAAAACACGGCGTAATTTTAGAAAAGACAGATCGTGCTTTTGAAGAACTAGGGGTTTTAAATCCGGCTATATATCAGGATGGGAATACAGTACACATGTTTTACAGAGCTGCTAAAAGAGGGAATTTTTCGACAATCGGGTATTGTCGACTGGAAGGACCTGCTACGTTAGTTGAAAGACATACTGAACCAATTTTCGAACCGGAATACATTTATGAAATTCATGGTGTCGAAGATCCGCGTATCACAAAAATTGATGATACTTTTTATATGACTTATGTTACTTATGATGGTATAAATGCTTGTGGTGCTTTAGCAACATCAAAAGACCTGACTAAGTTTAAAAAGAAAGGAATTATAACACCGAAGTTCATATTACATGAATTTACAAACTTCATAAGAAATCATTTAATGAATCCCAGTATTGCTAAAATACTGGCTTTTAATACGGCAAGAAATTATCCTTTAACAGAAACAATGAAAGAACATTTGTTGGTTTGGGATAAAAATGTGGTGCTGTTTCCAAAAAAAATAAATGGGAAGTTTGTGGGGTTGCATCGCTTGTTTCCCTCCATTCAAATCTTCTCTTATGAGAAAAAACGCGAGTTGACTCCGGAATATTGGAAAGAATATCTGAAAAACTTACCTGATCATATTGTAATGGAGCCCAAATACGATCATGAAACAAGTCACATTGGTCCGGGTGCTCCACCTATCGAAACTAAGGACGGCTGGTTATTGATTTATCACTCAGCAGAAAAAAGAGAAAAAGGATTGGTTTACCATGCTTCTGCAGCATTATTAGACCTTGAAGATCCACAAAAAGTTATAGGCCGATTAAACAGACCTATTATAACGCCTGCAGAATATTACGAACGACACGGTTATGTAAATTATGTGGTTTTCCCAACAGGAACAGCCATTTTTGATGACCTTTTATATATTTATTACGGTGCCGCCGATGACAAGATTGCGGTGGCTTCTTTGAACCTAAACGACTTATTAACGGAACTAAAACAGAATCTCCATGAAAACGATATCAAATAAATCGAAAATAGTCTTCCTATCAACATTTCCGCCAACGCAATGTGGAATAGCTACTTACACGCAGGATACCATTAAAGGAATTACAGATGTTTTTGGCAAATCAGTGACTTGTGAAATTTGCGAATTAGTAAGTGAACCTAAAGCAAAACCAACACAGGCGTTTACCTTAAACACAAAAGATAAAGCCGAATATGCTAAAGTCGCCGAACAAATCAATAATGACAAATCGGTAAAATTGGTTCATATTCAACATGAATTTGGCTTGTTTGGAGGAAATTATGGCGATTATTTGTTAGACTTTTTAAACGTAATTAAAAAACCGCTTACCTATACTTTTCATTCTGTTATTCAAAATCCGAATAACGAATTGAAAACCTTTGTAAAATTGTTGCTTTCATACAGCAATTCCGTTTTTGTAATGACCAATCAGTCAAAAGAAATTTTGATGAGAGATTACAACATTGCTGAAGAAATTATTACCTGTGTACCACACGGAACTCACATTGTAATTTATGAAACTCCGGATCAGGCTAAAGAAAAATTCAATATTCAGGACAGAAAAGTGCTTTCCACCTTCGGTCTTTTGGGTGAAGGAAAAAACATTGAAACCGGACTTCAGGCTTTGCCTAAAATCATCGAAAAAGAACCAAATGTCCTGTATTTAATTATCGGAAAAACACATCCCAATTTAATTAAGGACGGCGTTGACGCTTATCGTGATAAACTGGAAGGTATTGTTGAAGATTTGAATTTGAAAGACAACGTACGTTTTATCAATCAATATCTGGATACCAACGAATTATTGGAATATTTAAAAGCAACTGATGTTTATTTGTTTACTTCAAAAGATCCAAATCAGGCTGTGAGCGGCACTTTTTCGTATGCGATGAGTTGTGCCTGCCCTATGGTAGCTTCAAAAATCCCACATACGCTGGAAGTATTAACTTCTGATTGCGGAATCCTTGTAGATATCGGAAACGTAGAGCAATTTTCAGAAGCTACAATCAAATTACTTTCAGATGACAATTTGAGAACTGAAATGGGAATTAATGCTTTTACCAAAACAAGAGCTTCTTCCTGGGAAAATGTAGCCATTACGCACATGAATACCTATAAAACTTTAATGGAGAATCCCGGTGAAATTAAATTTACCTATCCTTCAATTCAGTTAAGACATATAAAAAAATTAACAACAGATTTAGGAATCATCCAATTCAGTAAAATCTCAATTCCGGATCTTGAATCAGGGTATACCTTAGATGATAATGCGCGGGCTTTAATTGCTTTTTGTATGCATTATAAACTGACAAAAGACAAGGATGATTTGCCTTATATTTTAATATATCTGGATTTCATTGAACGTTGTCAAAAACCGAAAGGTAATTTTATGAATTATGTTGATCAGGAAAACAGAGAACATATTGAACAAAATGCCGAGGTTAATTTAGAAGATTCAAATGCAAGAGGTTTATGGGCACTAGGAACTGTAGTTTCAATGACTGATATTTTACCAGAATCTTTTTCTAAAAAAGCTTCAAAAGTGTTATTGAATTCTTTAAAATGGGCCGAAACGATTCAGTCGCCACGTTCAATTGGTTTTGCAACAAAAGGACTGTATTTGTATCATACCGCTGTTCCAAATTTATACGTGGCAGCGATTATCAATAAACTGAACGCAAAATTACTTTCTAACTATGAAATTCACGCATCGAGTGACTGGAAGTGGTTTGAAAATTATATGACCTACGGAAATGGAATTTTGCCAGAATCAATGTTGTTTGCGTACTTAGTAACCAACAAACCAATCTACAAAAAAGTAGCTATGGATTCACTGGACTTCCTAATGTCGAAAATGTTTGTCAATAAAAATTTCAAGGTAATTTCAAATAACGGATGGCTGCACAAAGGCGAAGAGCCAAAAGAATACGGAGAACAGCCAATTGATGTTGCCTACACTATCCATACGCTGAATTCGTTTTACGTTGCTTTTGGTACACCCGAATACAAGCATAAAATGAAAACAGCGTTCAACTGGTTTTTAGGAAAAAACCACCTGAATCAAATTATGTATAATCCTGTAAGTGGTGGCGGTTATGACGGACTTGAAAAAGAAAATGTAAACTTAAACCAGGGTGCAGAATCAACAGTATGTTATTTAACAGCACGCTTATTAATTGAAAACCTTAAAGTATCGGATACTAAAGTGATTCCATTAATCAAATCAAATCCTGGAGTAGCCATTAACTCTTAAATACAATAGCGATAATAAAACTGGCCAAAACGCTATAACCCAGGAAATCCCTTTTTTTTGAAGAAGGGATTTTTTGTTTTTATACGTTTCCGCTAACGTGGTTTCCTTACAATTATTGTGTTCTTTCGATGTTAATTATATAAAGTTCCTACAAAGTTCTGTAATGGTATTTCTTTAGTTATAAGATAACTTTAATACTTGAAAATCAAGACATAGTCAATTCTGTAAAGAACTGACATATAAAGGTTTTCACACAAAAACAGAACATATATGATTCTCACTTTACGAAATACATTCACTGAAATAGGAAATGCAACGCTGTTTGCAAAGCAGTTTTTTAAGGAAGTTTTTGTCCCTCCTTATGAGGCAAAAGAACTCTTGAAACAATGTTATATTATTGGCTATAAATCATTGCCTTTAGTTGCGATAACAGGTTTCATTATGGGCTTAGTACTTACGCTGCAATCCAGACCAACATTAGTCAAATTTGGAGCAGAATCCTGGTTGCCCGGCATGGTTGCGCTTTCGCTGATAAGAGAAATTGCACCGGTAATTACGGCTTTGATCTGTGCCGGTAAAATCTCTTCCGGAATTGGTGCCGAGTTAGGCTCCATGAAAGTAACAGAACAAATTGATGCTATGGAAGTGTCGGCAATTAATCCCTATAATTATTTAGTAGTAACAAGAATTTTAGCCTGTACTTTAATGGTTCCGCTATTAGTATTCTTTGCTGATGCCATTGGAATTTTGGGAGGTTATATTGGAGTTAATATTCATGGTGATGTGAATTTATATCGATACATGACCCAAATTTTTCAATCACTTGAATTTTTGGATTTATTTCCGGCCACAATCAAAACATTTTTCTTCGGATTTTTTATCGGAATGATTGGATGTTATAAAGGATTTAACGCAGCAAATGGAACCGAAAGTGTTGGTAGAGCAGCAAATTCAGCAGTGGTAACGGCATCTTTAGCCATTTTTATTTTGGATATGGTCGCAGTTCAAATAACCGATTTATTCTTTGTACAATGATTAAAGAGAAAGAAAATATAGAGCCAAAAACGAAGGAAACAAAAGAAAAAAGCAAAACTCCCATCATTGAGATTAAGGATTTGCATAAAACTTTTGGTAAAGACAATAAGGTCCTGCAAGGCGTAAATCTGACCGTAAACAAAGGTGAAGATTTAGTGATTCTGGGACGTTCGGGATCTGGAAAATCAGTTACCATCAAATGCATTGTAGGCTTGATTGAACCTGATAAAGGCGAAATTAAAGTCTTTGATGAAAATGTATTAAACCTGAGCAAAAAAGAATTAAACCAAATCAGAGTCCGAATTGGATTTTTGTTCCAAAGCGGTGCTTTATACGATTCGATGTCGGTTAGGGAAAACCTGGCCTTTACTTTAAGAAAGCACAAAAGTGAATTGACAGCGGAAGAAATTGAAAGTGAAGTAATGGAAGCGCTGGATAATGTAGGTTTAGGCGATGCTATAGATAAAATGCCCTCAGAATTGTCCGGAGGAATGAAGAAAAGAATTGGCCTGGCCAGAACTTTAATCTTAAAACCGGAGATCATTTTATACGATGAACCTACAACAGGTTTAGATACTATAACATCAAGAGAAATCAGCGAATTAATATTAGACATCAAACACAAGCAAAAAACGACATCGATCATCATTACACATGATATGGCCTGCGCGAAGCTAACCGCCGATCGCATTATGGTTTTAAAAGATGGCGCTATACACGCTGAAGGAACATACGAAGAACTAGAAAAAGACGAAGACGAATGGGTTCGCTCTTTTTTCGAATAAACCAAAAAATAAATTATTAGAAATCATGGAGAAGCAATCTGGATATACTTGGAAATTAGGAATGTTTGTAACAATTGGCTCGCTGCTTTTTATACTGGCAGTGTACTTTATTGGAAAACAAAAAAACCTTTTTGGCTCGACATTCAACATAACATCACAATTTAAAACCGTGAGTGGTTTAGAGGTGGGAAACAATGTCCGTTTTTCAGGAATCAATATAGGAACGATAGAAGAAATCAGGTTAATAAATGATTCTTCGGTAGTGGTTTCAATGGTCATTAAAGATGACGTAAGAGAATTTATTAAAACAGATGCCCGAACCAGTATTGGTTCTGATGGGTTAATGGGGGATAAAGTGCTAACCATTTCACCGGGAGTAAAATCAACTAAAATAATTGAAAATGGAGGACAACTGGCTTCCATTCAGGGGATCGAAATGAATGACATTATGAAAAGCGTTAAAAAGAGTATGGATAACGTAGGTGTTATTTCAGAAGAGTTAGCCATTTTCAGTCATAGTATGAATAACGGAAACGGTGCTTTGGCAAGATTGGTTCGTGACGATAAAATGGCCGCCAGTGTAACCAATACACTCTCTAACTTAGAAAACGGAACAAAAGGTTTCAGCGAAAACATGGAAGCAGCAAAAAGCAATTTCTTATTTAGAGGCTACTTCAAGAAAAAAGAGAAACAAAAAGAAAAAGCGGCCGAAGAAGCCAACGAGAAAAAAGAAGATCAGGCTGAAAAAGCTGCTAAAGAAAAAGCTGCTAGAGAAAAAGAAGCGAAAGAGAAAGAGGAAAAAGCAAAGGAAGAAAAAGCTAAAGAAGAAAAGCAGAAAGAAGAAGACGCTAAAAAAGCGGCTGAAAAAGCTAAATCGTAAACTTAGAATCAAATGTCATGAAAGCCTCCCGTAAAAATATAAGCCTGAAAATCCTGAAAATAACGGGAATAGTAATAGCAAGTATCTTGCTATTATTGTTTTTAATTCCGTTACTATTTCCAGGACAAGTCGCAGCCGAAGTAAAGAAAATTGCTAACGAACGTCTAGATACTAAAATGGATTTTTCAAAATCCAGATTATCATTTTTTACCCATTTTCCATCGTTAACCGTTTCGCTGGATGATTTGTCCATGACAGGCTCAGCGCCCTTTAGAAATGACACTTTAATAAAGGCAGAACAAGTGGCTTTTGGTATTAACCTGAAAAGATTAATTTTTGATAATGAAGTTAAAATCAACAAGCTTTATGTATCTAAAGCCTTGATTAATATAATGGTGAACCAAAAAGGGCAAGCCAATTACAATATTTATATTTCTAATCCTAAAAACATAAAAAAAGAGAATCAACCCGAAGAAGGAACTGCTATTCGACTAGAACGCATTGATCTTGAAGATTGCCATGTGAAATACAACGATCGTTCTGCTAAAATTCTGGTCGATGCCAATGGTTTTAATTATGTTGGAAAAGGAAATTTAAGCGAAGATATCTTCGATTTAAGCACTGATGCTGATATTGACAAGCTTGATTTATACTACGACCGGACCGGATACGTAAGAAGAAAAAGAGTTCATGCCGATTTAATTACCAGAATCAATACAAATGCGCTTTCGTTTATTCTGCAAAAAAACGAATTGCAAATCAATAAATTACCTTTAAAGTTTACCGGTTTATTGACCATTTTGAGAGATGGATATAAAATTAATATCAAAGCCGCTTCAGAAAATACTACTATCAAAGATTTATTATCCGTTATGCCACCTGAATATCTAACCTGGCTGGATGAAACGGAGATTTCTGGCCGAAGTGATTTGCTTTTTACTTTTAAAGGAAATTATAATGTGGCCAAAAAACAAAAACCCAATTTAGCTTTCAATCTTAAAATTGACAAAGGTGCCATCAATTATCAAAATGCACCGGTGCCGCTGACCGATTTCAATATGGATTTGAATGCGCTGTTGCCAGAGCTGGATCCTGAAAAATTGATAATCAATTTGAGAACTTTAAAATTTAAAGTGGGCGAAAAAGATTATTTTAACGCCTATTTACGAAGCAAAGGACTTAGTGAAATGACTGTTGATGCTAGTGTAAAAGGCGCTTTAGATCTTGCTGTTATTGATGCGGCAATCGGACTAAACACAATCGATTTAAGAGGAGTTTTAAAAACGGATATCAAAGCAAAAGGTCTTTTTAGCACTTCAAAAAAACTATTTCCTAAAACAATCGGTGGAATTTCGCTACGTCAGGGCTGGTTAAAAACGCAATCCTATCCTAACCCAATCACCGATATCACTTTTGTTGCAAATGTGTTGAATAAAGCCGGAACTTTTCAGGATTTAATTGTAGCTGCAGCACCAGCATCTTTTGTTTTTGAAGGCAATCCGATGTATGTAAATGCAACACTTTCTGATTATGGTGATCTGGCTTATAATGCTAAAATAAAAGGCGAATTGAATGTGGGTCGAATCTATCAGGTTTTCTCCCAAAAAGGTCTTGATGTAACGGGTTATGCAAAAGCTGATCTTTCTCTTAAAGGAAAACAAAGCTATGCCACTACCGGGCAATATGAAAAACTCGATAATCGGGGAACTCTTTTGCTGAGAAATATCAAAGCCACTTCAGAATTATTTCCAAAAGCTTTCTTTATCAAACAAGGAAATTTCCGTTTTCAGAATGAGAAAATGTGGTTTGAAAAATTCTATGCTTCTTATGGAAAATCTGATTTTGATATTAACGGCTATCTTCTCAATACCATAAATTATTTCCTCGAATCGCATGGAACTTTGAACGGAAGCTTCAACATGAAATCAAAACTGATCAATGTTGATGAATTTATGGCGCTTGAAAAAGGCGAAAATAAAGACCGAAACCTTGAAGTGGAATATGCCAAAGAAGATCATCCAAAAATGAGCGGTGTTGTCATTATTCCTAAAAACTTAAATGTAGCACTGACTGCAAATGCAGATAAGGTAGAATATAAAGGACTTGTTTTAAACAAGCTTGCCGGTAAAGTCGGAATTGCAAAAGGCGGTTTCTTTTTAGAAAATACCACTTTTAATATCATCGATTGTATTTTAGGAGTTGATGCTACTTATAAAGATGAAACACCAACAACTGCCCATTTTGCTGCCCATTTCACAGCCAAAGATTTCAGTGTGCAAAGAGCTTACAAGGAAATACCCCTGTTTCATGACATGGTAACGGCTGCCGAAAAGGCGCAGGGAATTATTTCTGTTGATTATACCGTTAAAGGTGATTTAGACGGAAATATGAGTCCGATTTACGCCTCTCTTGAAGGAGGGGGAACTATAAATTTACGTGATGTACAAGTTAAGGGATTAAAATTATTTGACGGAATTAGTTCGCAAACCGGACAAAAAGGCCTGAATAATCCTGATTTAAAAGGAATCGAAATTATATCAACCATCGATAATAATTTAATTCATATTGAGCCTTTTACATTTAGTGTAGCGAGTTTTAGACCTACCATAAAAGGTACAACAAGTTTTGACGGATTATTAGATTTAAGAATGCGATTAGGATTACCTCCTTTTGGAATTGTCGGTTTTCCGATTGTTATAACCGGAACGCACGAAGATCCTAAAATCAAAATTTTTAGTAAAACGGGTCAAAAAATATACGATGCCCTTTACGACGAAAAAAATAACAAAGTCATTCGGGAAGAAAAAGTAAGCAAAAGAAAAAGTTAAAATAAAATGGAAAAGAAAAAACCAAAAGACAACAGTGCCTTCGAAGAATTTGCAACTAAGGTTTCAAAAGCTGCAGGGAGTACAACAGCCTTTATTGGTGCATTTTTAATTGTTGTGGGCTGGGCAGTTTCAGGGCCAATTTTCGATTATTCTGAAACCTGGCAGCTGGTAATTAATACCGGAACAACGATTATTACTTTCCTAATGGTTTTCTTAATTCAGAAAGCACAAAATAAGGACTCACTTGCTATTCAACTAAAACTAAATGAATTAGTTGCATCCAGCAAATATGCAAGCAATAGTTTAGTAGATATTGAAAGTATGACCGAAGAAGAGATGATTATCGTGCAGAAATACTATCAAAGACTAAGTGAATTAGCCAAGAAAGAAGAAAGCATCAGAACTTCGCATTCTATTGGTGAGGCGCATGATCAACACGAAAGAAAAGATAAAAGCAGAAGTCAACAAAAATCTGCCAAAAAAACTGCTCAACCTACTAAAGCTGCCAAAAAAATAACTAAGAAATGAAGCTTCGATCAACAGAAACCTTCTGGCCTTTAAAGAGCACCATGAGATACAGCTATCCGTCAATTGATCAGGATTTAAATACTGAAATTTTAATTATTGGCGGCGGAATAACCGGTGCCCTTATTGCTTATAAATTAATTAATGAAGGCAAAAAAGTAGTACTTGTGGACCGACGTGACATTTGTAATGGCAGTACGGCCGCGAGCACCGCTTTATTGCAATATGAAATCGATGTTCCATTGCATGAACTCATCAAATTAAGGGGATTGGAATGTGCTCTTGACAGTTATAAAAATGGCAAACAAGCTATTTTTGATTTGAGAACTATCATCGATACCATTAAAAGCGATTGCCACTTCGAATTCAAAAAAAGCATTTATTATTGCTCTTTCAAAAAAGATATTCCGTTTTTAAAGCACGAATTCAAAACCAGAAAACAACACGGATTTGATGTTAGTTGGCTGGAGGGTTCAGATTTAAAAAAAATGGGGTTAAATGCTATGGCTGCCATAGAGTCAAATACTGCCGCAGTAATGGACCCGTACTGTTTAGCCCATGATTTACTGCATTATTGTGAGCAAAAAGGAATGCAGATTTTTGATCGTACCAATATAACTTCAATCCATAAACAAAAAACAAAATTAATTGCCCATACCGAAAACAGGCATCTCATTACGGCAGATCATATTATACACTGCAGTGGTTATGAAAGTACCGAAACACTGACCGAAAAAGTGGTAGATCTTAAAAGTACGTACGTCATTGCTTCTGAAGCATTGCCTGAAGTGCCAAATTCTTTTAAAAATGCTATTTTTTGGGATACCGGTTCACCTTATTTTTATTTCCGTATTACCGAAGATAAACGAATTATCATGGGTGGTGGCGACGAGGAATTTAAAGATCCAAAAAGAAGAGATAAATTATTGCCCAAAAAAGAACAAATGCTTTTAAGACAATTCCAGAAAAAATTCCCTGATATCAATTTCAAAATTGATTATTCCTGGGCGGGAACTTTTGGCGAAACCCAAGACGGACTTCCCTATTTCGGAAAACCAAATCCGGACAAAAACGAACATTACGTCTTAGGCTTTGGCGGCAACGGAATTACCTTTAGCGTTTTAGGAATGAATTCTATTTTGGATTCAATTAATAATAAGAAGAATAAGGATTTGGAGTATTACAGGTTTGGACGATGAATTAGGTGCAAAACGGCAAAGGTTCAAAGGGACAAAGGTTTTTTTCGCTTTGCTCATTCTTCTGAAAACAAATCTCCTAAAAAAACTAATACATAAAACCTCTGTCTCTTTGAACCTTTGCAACTTTGAACCAGCAATTACGCAGTAATAGCAAGCGGATTCAAATTAAATTTATATTCTTTAGGACTACAATTAAATTTTTGTTTGAAGATTTTTGAAAAGTAACTTCTGCTGGTAAAACCAATGCAGTAAACTATTTCAGAGATATTTAAGTCTGAGGTTCTAATTAAAAGTTCCGCTTTTAGAACTCTTATATGTGTGATATAATCGTTTACCGTGCGGTTGTGAATCATTTTGAAACCTTCCTGTAATTTATTTGGCGACAAACCTGATTTTTTGCTTAGTGATTTAATGGTAAAAGGCTCTTCCGGAGAATTTTTGATGAATTCTGAAAGCTCTTTTATTTCTTCCATTTCTCTTAGAGTCAAACAATTTGTGTCTTTTGAGAAAGCGTTTAAATCGTCTGTATGTTGTTGAATTTCCATGGCCAGAATAATTCTCAATATACCTTCTTTAAGCAATTTTCTAACAATTCCGGTTTGAGTTATGGCATTTAGTTGCTCGATTTTTTCAGCAATTTGAAGATTGTACGAACCTAGATAAAAGAAATCTTCGTCGTTACTGCTTTCAAAAAACGTTTCTTTTACTTTATCACTCAAAGAATTGTCCAAAGCATATAGTTGATTATCAGCTTCAGTTCCTACAATAATCAAAGTAAATTTTGTTTTTTTTTCTTTCTCAAAAAACAAAACAGTATCCTGACTTACTTTTGAGGTAGTAATTGCAGTCTGAAAAGTTTTAAACCTTCTTTCCTCTCCAGAAGCGCCAAAACTATGCGATAAACTTCCTTGCGAACAATAGGCAAAATAAATTGGCGATGATTGTACGTTTGTAATATCAATTCGAACATCAACAGCGAAATTCATGTCAAATTGCACGTACGAAATGTTGTCATTAAAAGAGGCTCCAATAATAGATCCTCTGGCACTACTATTATTAACTTCTAAAGTAAACTCATCTAAATCAGAAGTTACCTTTCCTCCAAAACTAGAGTGTAACTGTTCAAAAATAGCGTCAATTTTTTCTGTATTAATAGTAACTGTTTTCATTTTGCTTGTAATTAAAATTGAGATTCAACGATTATAGATTTCCAATAAAAACGAATTCTTGTAAGGAAGCTGAATTCTAAAAATCTACGATTCAAAGTTCGTCACACAATAGCCAAATGTGTTATATAATTTTTCGTTTTTGTTTTATAATTACTTATAAATGATTATTTTAACATTTACTAATTTGAATTAAATCAAAATCCGTAAAGCATGAAAAGTTTTTCATTCGCCCCCATCACTTCGCAAGACGCTAACCTTTTGATTCTAGGCACTATGCCTGGAACAAAATCTTTAGAGCTGAACCAGTATTACGGACACAATCAGAATAATTTCTGGAAGTTTATGTTTCACATTTTAAAAGAAGATTTCTCAAACGATTACCAAACCAGAAAAGCACTCTTACAAAAAAACAACATAGCATTATGGGACGTACTCCAATTCTGCGACCGAATAGGAAGTCTGGACAGTGCCATAAAAAACGAAATAGCTAATGATTTCGAAACATTCCTGGCAGAACATCCAAACATAAAAACGATACTCTTCAATGGCCAAAAAGCCGCCGCCTTTTTCAAAAAATACGTCCACCTAAAAAAAGAATATCACTTAATAACATTACCCTCAACAAGCCCCGCCAACGCAGGAAAATCATTCCAATCAAAACTAGAAGAATGGAGCGCAGCTTTAAGCCGTAACCTGTAAGCTTGTATCTTGCATCTTACTTCTCACAATTCACAATTAAGTTGAAATCTTATAACATAATCAAAATAAAATATAACACGAAACTGCTCCAATCAACCTAATTTTACTTCAAAGAAATAAAGCCATTTGAAACTGATTAAATGCAATTGAGGCTTTTTTTAAAATAAGATATCACTAAGAAAATCCAAAAGACAATCTTTCGGGTTTATATATAAGAAACATTGGTTATGTTAGTTTATTTTGAAAAAAAAGCTATTCTATTCATAGGGTAGCTTTTCTTTTTTTAACTTTAAACCAAAATCCAAAAACTATGAAAATTCAAACCTATTACAACCACATACGTTTTTACACTCCCCATCATTTTGTTTATTATCCCATTTTAACGCTCTTTCTCATTGCCAGTATTTACTTTGCATGCACGACAGATCAGCCGTTAATTTGGTCTTTTATAAGTGTAGTATTTATGTTCCTGTTTTGTCTTGCCTTTATGTTGCGTCAGCATTACGCCTTAATTTTGCAAAACCGAATCGTAAGATTAGAACTTCGCTACCGCTATTTCACCCTAACCGGAAAAAGACTCGAAGAATTCGAATATAAACTAACCGATGATCAATTATTCGCCCTAAGATTTGCGCCCGATAACGAATTCCTGCCACTTCTGGAAGACGCCATAAAAAATAGCCTTCCCGGAGACTCCATAAAAAAAGCCATAGTACATTGGAAAGCTGATTATAATAGAGTGTAGACAAAATTCAACAACAATTGCAAAATCAATTTCAATAAAAAGTAACTGAGGAGTAATTTGATTACTAGCTATTATCAATATTAATTTTCCTCATTTAAATTTGATATTGATTTTTAAAATTTCAAGATATTTCAATAACAAAAAGAGACGCACTGCTGCGCCTCTACGTGAATATCAAAATAATTAATTTGGCTAAAGCCCTTCAATATCCTCTATTATAAACTATTCAAGAAACCTCTGAACCTTTGAACCTCTGCTTCTTTGAACCTTTTGCGAAAAAATCTCAGAACCTCAGCAACTCAGTCCCTCAGAGCCTTTACTTAACACTTTCAAATCCCTCCTTCGCAATCTCCTTTTCCACCTTATCAATCAATTTATTTGTTTTCCCGGTTAAGCGTTCTTTTTTCCAATCGCCTTTCGCATAAATAATTAAAGTGATCAATCCCGTTACAACAGATGAAATAGGAAAAGCCCACCAAATTCCAACTTTACCAAGTGAAGTATTATGCGATAAAATATATGCCAGCGGAAACTGAATCACCCATTGCGAAACCAAAGTCAAAATCATGGGAAGTGTAGTATTTCCAACCGCTCTGAAAACTCCGGTTAGACAAAGCTGTAACCCCAGAAATCCCCACGAAAGACAAGTAATTCTCAACAACTGAGTTCCCCCTTCGATTACGGCAGGATCATTCGGAACAAAAAAAGCAATTAAATACGGAGCAAAAGCGTAGGCAATAATTCCAAGTCCACTAAGTAAACCGAAACCTAAATAACCACCTAATTTTCCAATTTGAGCGGCACGGGCAATATTTCCCGCACCAATATTCTGCCCCACTAAGGTTGCTATAGCCATAGAAAGTCCTAAGGCCGGAATCAAAATAAGCTGAATTAGATTAGAACCTGCTCCGTAGGAAGCAACCGTTGTGGTACCAAAATGCACAATCAGAAAAGTAATTGCCATCATACCAATTGCACGCATCGATTGCTCAATTGATGATGGAAAACCAATTTTAAACGCTTTTTTAATGTGTTTATAATCGGGTTTAAAGTCTTTTAGTTGCAGGTGAATACCATGTTTTCCTCTGAATAAAATAAAAAAACCAATTACAATGGCCAGACTTTGAGTCGATAAAGTTGCCAATGCAGCTCCTTTTACACCCATTGCCGGAATAAAATTCCATCCAAAAATAAACAACGGATCCAGTGCAAAATTCAGGATTACAGTTCCCAAAACAATATAAACCGGCAAAGTCACACGCCCCACGCCACGCATCACCGACTGAAAAATCATAAAACTAAAACTAAAAACCAGGCCAATAAAAGCCACACGCATAAATCCCAAGGCATCACTATAAACTTCTGGCGTTACATTCAATATCTGCAAAAAATAAGGACTCAGCCAATACCCAACAATCGATAAAACAATCGAAACTGTTATCACCATGAGCAAGGTTTGCGCCGCCACATGATTGACCATTTCCTGCTGTCCGGCACCAAAATATTGTGCAATTAAAATCGATCCCGCAATTGCAAGACCGGTTCCTAAAGCAATCGTTAAAAATATAACCGGTGTACTTACCGACACCGCCGCAACAGCATCTCCGCCCAAACGCCCCACCCAAAAAGCATCAACCAATTGATAAGCGGCCTGCAAAAGATTGGCAATCATAATAGGCACAGCTAGTTTTAATAATGAGGAAAGTATAGGCCCTTCTAATAATTCTTTTTTATTCATTTTCTTATTTTACAATTTGTTTTACCAATGGATTTTTTATCCTGATAGCCATTGTGAGTGACACTCTTTCTTCTTTGTTCTATTTTCAATTTTCTGCCCAAAAGTTGACATATCAACCTTTAATTTTCAAAAAAAATTAAGCTTGATCTAGTCTATCAGCGTAATTTCTAATGGTTTCCAAAGCTTCAATTCTTTCTTTAGCCGTAAAAACAGAAAGCACCTCATTTTCTGATTTTTTCATTAGAGAGCGAATAATTTTTGCCATCGCAATTCCTTCTTCTGTAAGACTTACTACATTTTTACGCTTGTCTGTTTTATCTTTTCTGACAATCAATAAACTCTTTTTTTCTAAGGCATTAATACTTCTTAAAATAGAAGATTTGTCGCGCATTGTTTTATCTGAGAGCTCTCTTTGAGACAGGTCTTTATGCTGTAAAATCATAATTAGCGGCAATTGCTCCAACTGCAGCGTGATTCCGGCTTCGTTCATTAAAGCATTTGTACGACGAAAAAGAGCCTTTTTAATTCGGTGAATCTGAAATAAAAAACTGTCTGCAATTTCAGCACTAAAAGCTTTACCAACTGGTTCTGAATTTGTATTTGTATCTGTCATGATGCAAAATTACAAAAAAGAGTGACATGTCAACTAATTTTAACAAAACCTATAGCTTACTGACTATCAGCAGAATTAATCAAATAATAAAAGCAAAAAAACGAATTGCATGATTTTTTTTGTTAACTTTAATTGTTAAAACTATCCACCAAAACTTAAAAATAAATCTTATGAAAAAATTATTTTCTTTATTGATTATTTCCCTTTTTTGGTTTTCGGCAAATGCTCAGACAACTGCTGAAATCGCTACCGAGAATACTTTATCTGCCGTACAAAATGATTCTGACAAACCTCAGGATTATGATCCTGAAGATTTGCCATGGCATGCAAGACGCTTTAAATTTAATGCGGGAGTTTTTTTTCCCACAAATAGTGCAAAGGTACAAGTAGGGACAAACAATGGTGACTCGGGAAGCTTGATTGATTTTGAAAAAGATTTAGGATTTAATAAAACTTCTACATCATTTGCTGGCTCTTTTGAGTGGAGAATCTCCAGAAGATCAAGACTTGGAAGTGAGTTTTTCTATCTAAAAAGAACCTCAACTAAGAAACTGGAAAAAGATATCGAATTTGGTGATAACACCTACAATATAAACACAACTATTTCTGCATTTCAGGACAGTCAAATAGCTCGTATATATTATGGTTATGCCTTTATATCAAAACCAAAATACGAAATTGGAGCTCTTATTGGAGCACACGTTTTATTTGGCGATGTTGGTTTAAAAGTTGAAGGAGAAAATGCACAAGCTGAATATAAAGATAATTTTGACTTTACCGCACCACTGCCTGACCTAGGGCTTTGGGCAGAGGTTGTTTTAGCAAAAAAATGGGGCCTTTATGTAAATACAAATTATTTTGCACTAAAAATTAATGATATCGACGGCCGAATATTAAGTTACAACATTTCTGTTTTATATAATGTATACAAAAATTTTAGTTTAACTGCCGGATATACAGGATTAAACATAAGAGTTGATGTCGAAAAAGAAAGACTTAACGGATTCTTTAAATGGGGTTACAATGGACCAACCTTAACGGCCACCTACTCATTCGGAAATCATGTTAAACTTTATAAACACTAAAGTTAAATTCCGAATTTTAGAAAATTCCAAAATTTGATTTCACCATATAAGTCATATAAATTCATTTAATAGAGTGAACTTATATGACTTATATAGTTTAAAATTAAAAGCAATTATAAGTCAACCATGACATACCAGTAACTTATATGGTCTAAAATTACAAGCATTATTGAGTTAAGTTTAAAATAAACTTATATGACTTATATGGTAAAAAAATAACAAGCCCGATAACTTTTACAGCTATCGGGCTCATCAATCCAAACTTAAACTAAAATAAACTTCAACTAACTCAATTATTTCTGTATTGGAGAGAATTTTATAGCTGTTCCTCCGCCAGCTGCGAGCTTGATATCTAATATTGTTTTACTGTTCACTTTTTGCTTAGAAATGGTTACCGGATACGGATTTGTTTTATAATTCGCTCCTGCTCCATCGGCATAAATTTCGGCTTCGTATTCTTTTCCTGCATCTAAAAATGACAGTTGTACTTTAAGATCTCTGGCGTCTTTGTTTGTAATAGATCCTAAATACCAGTTTTTCTCGTCCCAGTCTTTACGGGCAATGGTGGTATACTCTCCAATTTTAGAATCTAAAACTTTGGTATACGACCAGGTACACGGAACGTCTTTTATGAATTGAAACTCTGGTTTCTCAACATAGTTCTCAGGTAAATCAGAAGCCATTTGTAACGGACTGAAAATAATGACATACAAAGCCAATTGATTCGCCAAAGTCGTTTGCACTCTCGCTCCTGATGGCGTTTTATAATCAAAATTGAAATTCCCCGGCGTATAATCAAAAGGTCCTGATAACATTCTTGTAAAAGGCAAAGTGGTTAAATGCTCGGGAGTATTTCCGCCATCCACAGACCAGGCATTATATTCCTGACCTCTTCCACCTTCCTGAGACATAAAATTAGGATACGTACGTTGAATTCCGGTTCCTTTCATAGGTTCGTGATTGTCAATCATAATATGATACTTCGCCGCCGTTTCGATTACTTTTCTGTAATGACGCGCTCCGTACTGGCTGTCGTGCCACTCTTTTTTGTCTAAATATTTGTTGACATAACCCGTTTTTACCGAATTCACCCCCATTTTTTGATACAGTTTAAAAGCATCTTCTAGTTGGCCTTCATAGTTTTTCGTAGCGCCAGCCGTTTCATGATGTCCAATTAAGCGAACATTTTTGATGGCCGCATATTTGGTTATTTCTTCCAAATTAAAATCGGGATATGCTTTTACAAAACTAAATGCAGTTCCATCAGCTGTCCAGTCGCCGTCCCAGCCCTCGTTCCAGCCTTCTACCAGAACGCCGTCAAAATTGTTTTTCGCAGCAAAATCAATATATTCTTTTGTATTCTTAGTTGTAGCGCCATGTTTCGTCCCTTGTCCCCAAGTGAATTTCTCTAAATGCATTCCCCACCAAATTCCGATGTATTTAGATGGCGTAATCCACGAGAGGTCCTCAATTTTTGAAGGCTCGTTTAGATTCAGCATAATGGTCGACGTTGCAACATCTCCCGGCGTTTTCCCAACCACAATAGTTCTCCAAGGTGTTTTGAAAGGCGTTTCAGCATATACTTTTACACCATCTGCCCACGGCACCAAATCACTTTTGTATTGTTTGTCGCTTGTTTTTAAAAGGGTCATCGAAGCAAAATCAGTTAAATTGGCTTCGTGAATCGCGACGTACAATTTCTCTTTGGTTTCAAAAGTGGCCGGAGTGTTTATAGTATCGGTTTTACTGATTGGCGTTTTACGATACGTGCTTTCATAATAACTGTTTTCACGATGCACCGGAATCCACCACACATCATTATCAGACCTAAAAGTGAACTGCGTAACTTCATTAGAAATTTTCACTTTCCCTAAATGAGGTTGTTTCGGAAAAGAATATCTAAAACCCACTCCATCATCAAAAACTTTGAAAATGATATCAACCAAACGTTCTTCACCTTTTGCTTCTTTCAAATGAACAAGCAGTTCGTTGTGGTGATCTCGTACTTTTTTGAATTCTCCCCAAGGCTGTTCCCAAGTTTCATCTGAAGTTTTTTCTTCGGTGGAAACCACTTCAAATCCTTCCGTCATTTTTTGAATTCCCTGAAATTCAAATCCCATTAAAGAAGGCTCAATAACCGATTTTCCACTAGATGTAAAACTGTATTGAGGCTGACCTGAAGCCGTTAATTCAAAAACTAGTTCGGTGTTTTTCCCCGGCGAGCTGATTTTGTATGTTTTTTTAGTACCGGCACTGCAAGCGTAAATCAAAATTGACGCAAAAAGAATCAGACAGTATCTATATTTTAAGTTTTTCATTATTTAATTGTATTAATTACAACTCTTATTTTATTTCACTAATTACTTGTTTCGCTTTTGCAGGCTGCATAGAAACAAAATAATTAAAAGCCTGATCTAATTTTTTCTGGGCATCGGCATTGCCTTTCTTTTCTACTCTTAGGTTATACAGTTTACTTATATCTGCAAAAAAGGATTCGGTATTTTTTACACCTGCAAAGGTTTTCACTTTTTCGATGTAAGTATATCCAAATTCTACTGTTGGCTCAAACATCGTTCCCTCACCAAAGTCATTCCATGTAATAAGTTGCAGATAATTTAAATTGGCATTTTTAGCCAGTGCAAGCGTTTCATCTAAAGTTGCTCCGTTGTTATGTTCAATTGTCCAACCGATAGCACCGCCGCCGCCACCCTCGGCATAAAAATCTTTAAAACCAGGATAAGCACCTCCCATGGCAACTGAAAGTTTTGGTTTTGTGTTTGTATAGAAATTCGTCAAATAGGTACTGTTTTTATATACCCAGGCATATTCGCCAGAGGCATTAGCACCCGCTTCAACAGATTGATCCCACAGCGTTAAAAAAGTAGGTTTTGTCGTCAGCGTACCAAAAATATTGGTCCATTCTGCAGGTGTTTGCAATACAATTGGTCCAAAGTTCAATAACAATGGTTTCCCGTTTACTTTGATGTAATTGGCATCAGAAAAATAATTTTTCTCCATATAAGCTAAATCAGTTTTGGCAGCGCTTGTAACAGAAATTGCTTTTCCGGCATTGACAACATTTGTCGTTACTCTGTCCTCATAAACAATCGCATATTCAAGTCCAACTTTGTCTAACATGGCAATTAGCTGTTCTGTATTTTCTTTTACCATTCTGTAATCGTTAACATCATAAGTGCCGTACCAATCGATCAAAACACCATCAATTCCTGAATATTTCATCAATAATAAATGATTTTCAATCACATTTTTATCACCTGAATGATACGGGCCAAGTAGAGGATAATAATACGATGCAATTTCCCGACGGTTGTTTGCTCCTATCGTATTCGGATTCTTGTTTGCCATTGTCCAGTGATATCCCCATTTTTTATCGGCACTACTTTCATTGGTTTCAAACCAGGGCATATAATGCACATAAATTTTGGTGGTATTTGTTTTTTCAATCGCAACAGGCTGAATTGTTTCTGGTTCTGTCGGTTTATCTGAACCTTTGTCATCACTGCTGCATCCAGCGGCGACTAAAATGTTCATGACACCAAAAAACAATAATGTGATATATCTTTTCATATTGAAATACTATTTGTTTTTATAACTGTTGATGGCTATTTTTTTTTGTCACAGATTAAAAGATTAAAAATAATTTTATCTAAAGTTCAATTTAGTTTGCAAATAATCTGTGCGAATCATTTTAATCTGTGGCTAAAAAAACTATAAAATATGTCAGCCTTCCACGACTAACCAACATGGAAGACTGACATTCAGTAACCTAATTCAAAGGATAACCAGGATTCTGTTTCAGGTTTTTATTTGTAGTTAAAACAGTACTTGGAATAGGAAAAATTGCTCTGTATTTTTCTGTTGTACCTTTTTCCCACCATTCCAGGAAGAATGTTCCAAAACGAATATTATCCGTTCTTCTTCTTCCTTCAAAAGTAAATTCCTTAAGCAATTCCTGATCAATAAAATGAAGATCGATTGTTGCTGGCATTTCTTCTCCGGCACGTGCTGTTACTTGCTGTAAAAATGGTTTTGCCAAATCAGCAGATCCTAAACGAACATAACATTCTGCCTGCATCATCAGGATTTCGGCATAACGAATGACAACTAAGTCATGATCGCGTTCCCATTGTTCACCAGCTTTCATTTCATATTTACCCAAACGAACACCTTCATTTTCTTTAGCATCAGCAACACTTGTCACCTCTTCTGTATAGGTTAAAGGTTCACCGTTATCCATAACGATAACCTGACCGTTTGCCAAATTGATCTGATCTCCGGCAACCATACATTTTTTTCTTCTGTCAGTGTCAGAGAAAGCAGAGTAAACACCTGGTTGTGCACACATTCCGTTAGCGCTCCAAGGGTAATCTCCAATTGGAGAAAGCGTTAATTTATGCAAGTAATGACATGACATTGAGGACATATAGTTTCCTACTGTTCCCGCTTTTGAATCGTATGGAATTGCAAAAATAATTTCAGGTGACTTTTGATTATCTGTAGCAAAATTGGTGAAGAAGTCAGGAGCCAAAGTATATCCTGTAACTTTCTGACACATATCAATACAATCCTGCCAACGAGCCGTTCCGATAAAAGCTTCTGAATTTAAATACAATCTCGCCAAAAGAGAATAGGCCACATTTTTTGTGAATTTAGAGTATACCACGTTTGCCGTTAAATGCGGAATAGCATCCAGTAATTCTTTCTCCACAAAATCATAAACTTGTTTACGGGTAGAATTCGATGGTAAAGCCGTATCTTCAAAATTGGTTACAATGGGCACATTTCCGAATAAGTCTAAGAGATTGTAATAGTAATACGCCCTTAAGGCTTTTAATTCAGCATAAATTGGTGCTTTAGCAGCATCTGTCAATGATGATTTATCAATTTGATAAATGATCGAATTGATTTTTGCAATTCCGGTGTAATTGTAACGCCAGGCCGAAAGAATCATACGATTATCTGCTTTCCAGGTATGTCTTTGTGCATCCTGATATTGTCCGCCATCGTACCAGTTTGTTCCTCTGGTCGGAATTGTCGCTTCATCAGAAACCGTTTCATTTAAAAAGAATACATACTCGCACGTTGGATAATTATTTGATATCCCATCTGCAAATCCTCTTAACGAAGAATACGCGCCTCCAACTAATGCATCAATTTCTTTGGGAGTATTTCCGAAATTCCCATCTTCTACCCTATCATATAATTGTTCATCTAAATCGGTACATGATGATATCGTAAAGAGCATGCTTATTAATAATGCTGCTGTTATTTTGATTTTCATTTGTTCTATTTTTGAGTTAATCGCTTAATTATTAAACGTAAAATTTAAACCAACAGAAATTGTAGTAGGTCGTGGATAATTATTGTACTTATCGATTCCAGGCGCTGCCAATCCGGTTTGATCCGCACCATCTTGCGCATTTAAACCAATCTCCGGATCTACACCTTTATAACCTGTAATTACAAACAGATTCTCTCCCATAGCATAAACTCTGAATTTTGATGATTTCGATTTCAATGGTAAAGTATAACCCACTGAAAGTGTTTGAAGTCTGAAGAAAGAAGCATCTTCGATCCAGTAATCTGAATATTTTGGAGATGAAGTAAGACCGCTGTTTAAGAAATCATCCGGAACATTATAGGCTGGTAATCTGTTAGGATCATTGAGCATCATATTGGTCGCATTTAATGCTTTTTGGCCAAACATTCCGTAACCTGAAACGCCTAAATCAAAATTTCCGTACGTAAAATTCATACCAATACCCAAAGTCAAATCTGGCTGAATATTTCCTAAATCTGTTTTATCAGCATCTGTTAAAGCACTTTCTGCCACTACAGCTCCAGCTGCATTGTAGTACTGAATTTTTCCATCTGCGTCAAGTCCAGCATTTTTGAAACCCCAGAAAGTTCCAACCGGATATCCTTCAGCAATAATTTGAGAATATTGTCCGGACATACCCGCTAATCCGTGTAAAGATCCGCTGTAAATTACATCTGTCTCATAGGTTGTGTTCGACAGTTTTTCGATTTTCTGAACGTTGTGCCCTAAAGTTAAATTAGCATTCCATGAAAATTTATCGCCTTTGATGATGTCTGCATTCAGCGTAAGCTCAACTCCTTTGTTTGACATTTCACCAACGTTTGCCAACATCGTTCCTACTAAGTATGGAGGCTGAGGCACTTCATAAGTGTATAACAAATCTTCTGTATTTTTTGAATAATACTCAAATGAACCTGTAACTCTGTCAAACAAGGTAAAGTCAACACCAATATTCCATTGTTTGGTAGATTCCCATTTTAAGTCAGGATTCGGGTTTTGTTTTGGAGAATAAGCCAAACTCCAGGTTTGCGTAACCGGATCGTAGTAACTGTCATTTCCAACTCCTAAGATCGAAAGCGATTTGTATTCACCAATTCCATCCTGATTTCCTGTAACTCCATAACCCACCCTTAATTTTAAATTGCCTAACCAGTCTTTTGTAGCACTCATAAATTCTTCGTTAGAAATTCTCCATGCCGCAGATGCCGACGGGAAAGTTCCCCATTTATTGTTTTCTCCAAAACGGCTTGAACCGTCTCTTCTTACTGTTGCAGTGAACAAATATTTACTGTCAAAACTATAATTAGCACGAGCATAAAAAGAAACTAAATTTGATTTTCCTTTATAAGAATACACATCACCCAAACGGTAGTTATATCCTGCTCCTAAATTGTTATAACCAAAAGCGTCTGATACGAAACCACTTCTTTGTGCTCCAAAACCTTCGTAAATATTCTCTAAGTATGAATATCCACCCAAAGCACTAATAGTGTGTTTTCCAAAAGTTTTATTGTAATTCACATAAAGTTCTCCTTGTGCGTTAGTATATTCCGCGTACGTTTTTTGAGCATAACCATCTTCAGTTCTTCCTTCCATAACAGCATAAGTTGGCTTGTAAGTACTTCCCTGAACTGCATTATGTTCTAATGAAATATTGGCAACAGCCGTAAAATCATTTAAAAATTTAACCTCTGTTTTAAAATACCCTAAAAGTCTGTGTCTTTCATTATCAACAGTTCTGTTGGTTAAAATTTCTACCGGATTTTCATAAATAGTTCCACCAACTGAAGTAAATTCACCATTTTCATCATAAACCGGAATCGTTGGATTTAAGTTATAGGCACGCTCAAAAATTCTGTAATCTAAAGGATGCCATTTGTCGATATTGGCAAATAAGCCCATATCAAATTTTACCTCTTTATTATCTCCAAGATATTGGTATCCGCTAACGTTTCCGCTTAATCTTTCCAATCCTGTCGATTTGATAACCCCTTCATTATTTAAGTACGAAAGTGACATTCTAAAACCACTATCCGCTTTACCAGAATTGATACTTAAAGTATGCGATTGCGAAATAGCCGTTTGTTCAATTGCTTTTTGCCAATCTGTATTTCCACCGTAATCAATTGCATCCTGATTTCCGGTTTGGCGTACATAACCTCTCCATTGATTGGCTGATAAAAGATCTAAGTTATCATTCACAAAACCAAAACTTGATAATCCGCTATAGGTAACAGAAACACCTTTTGTTCCAGATTTTGTAGTAATGATAATAACTCCGTTTGCTCCTCTTGATCCGTATATGGCTGTCGCCGAAGCATCTTTTAAAACGTCTACTGATTTAATATCAGAAGGCTGAACAACATTGATATCAACACCAGCAATTCCATCCACCACAATAAGCGGACTATTACTTGCTGTTAATGAAGTTCCTCCACGTAAACGTAAAGTAGAACCAGCTGCAGGATCTCCCGAAGGACGAATAACATTTAAACCTGCCACTTTACCTTGCAAAACCTGCTCTGTAGAAGAGATTGTTCCTTTTACTAAATCGTCTGCTTTAACCGTTGAAATAGCTCCGGTTAAATCGGATTTCTTTTGCGTTCCATATCCAACAGCAACAACTTGTACTTCTGCCAGTTGATAACCGTCGTTTGGTAAACGAACATCAATATTATTTTTTGTTGCTGATGTAATTTGTACTTTTTGAGTTGTTGTTCCTATAAACGAAACTTCAATCGAACCTCCTACAGCTACAGACAAAGTAAATCTTCCGTCAAAATCTGTTGTGGTGGCATTTTTAGTACCCACCTCAATTATAGAAGCGCCCGGCAATACAGTACCTGTATTGTCATAAACGGTACCTGATACCTGCTTTTTTTCCTGAGCAAACATTCCTGCCGAAAGAAAAAGCATGAAAATCATGAATACCACAGTTTTAGTAGTCCACAGATGCTGCAGGACTATTTTTTTATTTTTACTATTCATAGGTCGTTATTTTTTTGTTTTTTATCGGTCATATGTAATTCGCATATCCAATATTGGAATTATGACCATTTTTTGGTTTATGCCCATTTCATTAGAATTGATGTTTTAATTTGATAGTGAATTATTTGTCTAAAGTTTTAAGAGGAATTGTGGTATCCGAAATCGTTTTGTCTTTATTGTCTTTTACCAAAACATGAATTTCTGTTAAGCCCGAAATTCCGTTAAGTTCAGAAACCAAATTGACAAATCCTTTTATCTCAGCCGTTCCTCCGGCAAATTCACCTGAAATTACTTTACTGCCCGCGTTAATCGTGTAAATTAATTTGTTCACACCTGGCTCGTTGTTTTTACGAGACATTCCAAGGAAATCTCTTTGACTAATTTGTAAAGGGAAAAATCCAAATACTGGTGGCGGTGGCGGAATATATTCTCCGGCGTAAATTATCTGATCACCAGAATTAGTCGTCCAGTCTTTTGCTACGAAGAGAAAAGTAATGTTTTCCATAACAAAACCCGGTTCAGTATTATAATATTCCTGTGGAATCAAATCCATTCTGTAAAAACCATTTCCAAGATCTTTCAATTTTGTTTTTTGAGATACTTCCGGAATCCAGGCCTGATATTCCTGCAAAACAGCCCAATTATTTAGACCACTGTGAAAATGCACACTCGGCACTCCGCTAAAACCGTCTTTTAAATTTGAATTAAATAAAATACTAACTGGTTTGTCAATTGTTGGTTTTGTTGGATATGATCTGATTAATTCATTTGCAGTATAAAATGAAGAGAAATCAGTATAGGCTACATTAGCTACATCACTTTGCTTTGATCCGTTTTTGTTTTTTAAACGAAACCAAAATCCCGCGCTTGCCGCAATTTGATCTGGAGTCTGAGAAAAATAAACTGTTGGAGTCAAAGTAAAACTCCAAACTTTATCTCCTTCATATTTCAGTTTCGCAAAATCTGACGAATTTTCCCAGTTTCCTGCATCTGGTTCAGATGGTGACCACATCCATAGATAGAGATCTTCATTTTCTGCAAAAGTAGATCCTGACATGTCAAAATACCACGTCACCTGTTCATCGTATTTATAAACTACCGGAAATGATGATATAGGCCCCACAGCTCCGGCAGCTTCTTGTGCCTGAATAAAATTAGGTGCCATCAAAAGGGCAAGTAAAATTGTATATATAAACTTTTTCATATTACTTTTAATTAATAGCATTTAATTTAAATACATAAGACACAAAAGGAGTTCCGCTAGAAGAATGCACCAACTGAAATTCCATTTCGTCGTTGCTTCCCGGAACTGATGTTAATCGAAGTTCATCTGTTTTTTGTGTTTTTTGAGCATCGCTGTACAGATAGATTCTTACTGCACTGGCATTAGTCTGTTGAAAATCGGAGCTTAATCTCCAATATCCTTTTGGGGCAAATAAAGGAGGAACATTACCCATAACCTCGTAACTTGTTGGCTGGTTCTTTTCGTCTACGCTGAATCTGATTTTAAAATCCTCGTAGTTAAAGTACGTACTCAAGTTTTGTTCGTTTGGCTCGATGGCATTTGCTTTTGCAGATTCATCTACCATTTTCAAATTTGTTAATCCCCAATCTCCGTTTACTTTCTCATAAATGGTAATCGGATCAACATAGCTTCCGTCATCAATACTGTCACACCCAATGGCAAACAGACACATAATAACAGCTAACCAATAAATACTTTTACATCTCATAAATTTGTGGTTTGTTTGTTAGTTTTTTTGTCTCATTAAAGACAGAACGAAGCTAGATGTTAAAAAAACCTAAAAAAAAATATCTGATAAAAATCAAGATGTAATTGAAATAAAATTCAATTTAATTTATTGATAATCAGTATATTATAATATTTTTGTAATTACAAAAATCAAGACGTTGTTGAGATGAAAAATAGCATTTAATTAATGGTATTTATGACAATATGCAAATTAAAGTCTATATTTTTTTCACTATACATATATATTATCGCTTTTTATTGTATAATTGCAAATTATTAGACTACTTTTAACATTTAGATCTTATTTTTGTTTGATAAACCAAATTTTATAGCTTTGTTATTAAGAGAATTACCATCTTCTAAAAGCTATTAATTATCAACTGTGAAGATTAATGTCCTGAATTAAAAAACGAATTAACTCAACAAACCAAAGAGAATTTTACCCTTAACCAAAACTAACTATGCAAAGAATATTCATTCTATTTTTTTTCATTGCAGGTTTCTCTCTAACTGCGAAAGAGACAAATCCAGTGCTGGAAGAATTAGATAAAGTGCTTCTTAAAAAAGACGTTTTCTTAAAACAGAAGTATCGTAAAATTGAAGCCCTAAAAAAAGATGTATCAAAATTTACCGTAAGTCAAAACAACGAACAGCTTTATAATAGTTATATGTCGTTGTTTGACGAATACAAATCATTCAAATACGACTCCGCTTATTATTATTTAGAAGAAGCAAAAATCAAGGCGATTGTTTTAAAAGATCCTAAATATTTAGCCAAAAGCCGAATTAAGGAAGGTTTCGTATTACTTTCGTCTGGACTTTTTAAAGAAGCCATCGACACTTTAAATGTTATAGACGATCAAAAACTCGATCAAAAAAACAAATTCGAATATTATTCTATAAAAGCCCGAGCCTATTATGATTTAGCCGATTACAATAAAGATCAGCGTTTTAATATTCATTATGTACAACAAGGAAATCACTTCCTGAAAAAGGCTTTAGAATTGATCGGAACCAATACTAATGAATATTGGGCAGCTGAAAGCTTAAAAAGATTAAAACAACAAGATTGGCGTGGTGCTGAATTTGCTTTTAGTTATTGGATCAACAACTATAAATTACCTCCTGATTATTATGGAATAGCGACCTCAAGTCTCGGCTATATTTATTCTGAAAGAGGATATACTAAAAAAGCCATTTATTATCTGGCACTTGCCGCTATTGCTGATGTTAAAAATGCAACCAAAGAAACGGTCGCCCTTCGGAATTTAGCCAATGAACTCTTTAAAATGGGCTATTTGGATAAAGCCAACGAATACATCAATATCGCGATGGACGATGCTACTTTCTATAATGCAAGACATCGAAAAATCGAGATTTCCACGATCTTGCCAATTATCGAGAAAGCGCAATTGAATAACGTAAAAGAGAAAAATGATAAACTGGAAAGAATCATAATTTTATTGACAATTCTTACCGTAATTATTGTTTTGTTCCTGATTATCATTTTCAAACAATTAAAAGAAAGAAATAAAGCCAGAAAAATAATGGCCTCATCATATGCGCAGCTACAGGAAATGAATATTAGCCTGAGTGAAGCCAATGCTATTAAAGAAGAATATATTACCTATTTTATTAAGGCAACTTCAGCCTTCATTAATAAGATAGACCATATTCAGAAAAGCACACTTCATAAAATCATTACCAAAAGAACAGATGAAGTTATTGCGAGTTTGAAACGTTACAATGTGAAGGAAGAACGCGAGAATCTTTTCCATCAATTTGATGAAATCTTCCTGAAATTGTTCCCTACTTTTGTAACGGATTTTAATCATTTATTTCCGAATGATCATAAATGCATCGTTAAAAAAGGAGAGCTTTTAAATACCGAACTCAGAATTTTTGCTTTGTATCGCTTAGGAATTCAGGACAGTAGTCAAATGGCAGAATTCCTGGAACTTTCTGTAGCTACCATTTATACGTACAAAACAAGAATCAAAAGCAAATCTGATTTTAAAGATACGTTTGAAGAGAAGATAATGGCAATTAAGACGATCTAGTTAAAAAAATAGCCACGAATTCACGAATTATTATTCTTATTTGGTAAATAAAAATTCGTGAATTCGTGGCGAAAAACTTTTATTCTGATTCCAATTGCAATATCACATTCTGATAGCGTTTACTTAACGAAAACAACTGCTCGGCAAAAATCATAATTGCTAACGGAACAAAGAAAAATACCGTCAGATTTTCTTCGTATAAAAAGTAAGTTGTGATCATAAAAAGACGAGCATATTCCAGATAATAAATCCACTTTCGCTGTTCTAATAATGCTCCGCAATTAACCAGTGTAATGAGAATAAAGAACAATACAAAAACTTTATCGAAACCATTTAAATACTCAAAATAATAAGTAAAAACGGTTAGAAACAAAGTACAAACTCCTAATTGTATATAGAGATAATTTCGAAACTTCAACCGTTGATGTGGATTCTCCTTGTCTTGTAAAAATCTTTTTTCCAGCGTTGGCCGAATATCCTGATCCATATGGGCCGGACTTCCAAAAACGGCTTTCCAGCCGGCCTTGAAACCTTTGGAACGCTTCCATAGTTCATAAATCTCAAAATAGTAATGAAAATGCTGCCATAAAAAACTATAGCTTTTTAAAGGATGCGTTAGCCCGTATTTTGGTTTTTCTTCTTCTTCCTGGAAAGTGCCAAAAAGACGGTCCCAAAAAGTAAACATATCTCCGTAATTTTTATCCAGGTATTTTTCATCAGATGCATGATGAACACCATGAACAGAAGGTGTTACAAAAACATATTCCAGCCATTTAATTCTGCCAATAAGCTGCGTATGCGTAAAAAAGGAATACGCACCGTGAACAATCAACATCGCAATTACCATTTTTGGATGAAAACCAACAAAAGGCAAAACACACCAAAATCCCGTTCGGATAACAGCCTGAAAAGTAGTAATTCTGGCCGCAGCGGTAAAATTAAACTCTTCACTATGATGATGCACGATATGCGCAGCCCAGAAAAAATTAACCTCATGACCTAATCTATGGTACCAATACCAAACAAAATCGGTAGCGAGAATTAAGGCAAACCACACAAAAATAGTAGCCGGAATATCAAGAAGCCTGTAATTATCATAAATAAAATAATACAACTGATAAAAACTGGCGGAGATAAAAAGATTAATTAATCTCTCGGCTATACCAATGCTAATGTTTGAAACAGAACTTTCATAATTGAAAATTTCAGGTCTTTTTTCTCCTTGTGCCAACTTATATTCCAGAAATAAAAAAAGGAAAAAAGCAGGCATTGCAAAGGCAAGAAAATTAATATGTTCCATTTTTAAAAATTACTTTTTAATAGATGAGAAAGTCATTTATAAACCAAAAGAGAAAGATATTTTTACTAATTAATTTCGTTTACTAACCAAAAACGATTTCAACAAATAAAAAATCTTTCTCCCAAACCAAATATTTAATTCTGCTTGAATTTCGGAGCATCTAATGCTACCTCCTTCACTGATTGTGTATCTGCCACTTTTTGCAAAGCAATAATATAGGCTGCAATTCTTGGCGTCACATTATGTTTTAAGGCAATTCTGAAAACCGTTTCAAAACCTTTTTCCAAAATATCTTCTAAACGGGTATTAATCTGATGAATTCTCCATGATTCTAAAAGAGAATTCTGAAGCCATTCAAAGTAAGAAACTGTTACACCACCGGCATTCGCTAAAATATCTGGAACAACCAAAACATTATTGTCATGCAATATTTTATCTGCGTCTGAAGAAACAGGTCCGTTCGCTCCTTCAACAATGATTTTTGCTTTAATATCAGCGGCATTTTTCTGTGTAATAACATCTTCCTTGGCCGCCGGAATCAATACATCAACATCTAATAATAACAAGTCTTCATGTTTGATGGCAACCGAATTAGGATAGCCTTTAATATTCTTGTTGTTCAGATTATAATACAAAATTAACTCTGGAATATTTAGCCCTTCCGGATTATAAAAAGCTTCTGAAACATCACTAACCGCAACAATTTTCAATCCTTTTTCGTATAAAAATAAAGCCGAATGCAATCCAACATTTCCAAAGCCCTGAATAGCGGCAGTAGATCTTGCAGGTCTCAATTTTAATTTTTGAAGGGCTAATAATGTAATAATACTAACACCTCTTCCGGTTGCTTCTACCCTTCCTAATGAACCTCCGGAATGCAAATGTTTTCCAGTCACCACAGCATGAATTGGTTTGCCGTGAACTAATGAGAACTCATCCATTAACCAGCCCATTTCGTCTGGACCAGTTCCCATATCCGGAGCAGGAACATCTTTATCGGGTCCAAAAATATCGGCTAATGCTTTGGTATATCCTCTTGTAATTTTCTCTAATTCTGTTTTGGAATGTTTTCTCGGATCACAAATAATACCGCCTTTTGCTCCTCCAAAAGGAATTCCGGTTACGGCAGATTTCCAGGTCATCCAGGCTGCCAGTGCTTTAACTTCATCAAGATTAACGGCTGTATCATAACGAATTCCGCCTTTTGAGGGCCCTAAAGCTGTGTTGTGAATTACTCGATATCCTTCAAAATTTTGAACGTTTCCGTTATCTAACACAATCGAAAAATTAACCACGATTTGTTTTTCCGGACGTTGCAGTTTTTGCCTGATTGATTCGTCCAGATTAAGAATATCGGCTGCGATATTAAAACGATCAATCATCGATTGAAAGGGGTTCTGTTTAATTATTTCTATGCTCATCTTTTGTATATTTTAAATTTGAATATTTGATTTGTATTTTTCTGTTTTTCAAGACGCACGTACTTACAGCAAGAAAAACGTCAATTTTATCTCCAACATCGCATTCGGCAACATGGAATTTTTATCAGACAACACTGCATCATAATATTCGTATTTCTATTTGGTCTCATTTCTTTATTTTTTAATAGTTCTAAAAAAAGCCTTTCATTGGTGCATGAAAGGCTAAAAAAAAAATAACTAACAAGTAATTTTCTATTAACGCCATTTCACTGTATAGTTCACCATGCAACACAACGTGGTGGTGCACATGACCTGAATGATATTTTGACTAGAGTATTTCATTGTTGGGACAAATTTATAAATATATTTCTTAAATTCTATAGAATTAGTAGAGTTTATTTTAAATAAATTAAAACTTAACTTTAAAAGAGCTGTAAATAAACGAATTAGACTACAAAAAAATTTACTTAAATTGTGAAATAACAATAAATATTATCGCAATTAAGGCTAAAAAGATACCAATGAAGTTAATTTTTGATAATTTTTCCTTGAAAAAAAGCAGACCAACAAGACTTCCTAAAATTATAACCCCCATATTCATTCCCGCAAAAACAGTTGACGGATTTTCTGAAAATGCTTTATGCGCTTTTAGGTAAAACAATATATTCCCGAAATTAAATAGTCCAACTACACCTCCGAAAAGAATGTTTCTTAGGCTGAGTTTTTCCTTTTTGGCGACCATTCCAAATACCACAATTCCAATAGCGATTAGTAAGGAGATCGTAAAAACAACAAATAAGGATGTCGGATAAGGCAATGTTGTGTATAGGGCTATTTGCTTGAAAAGAATATCTATTATTCCGAAACCTATTAAAACTACGGCTGGATAAATCCATTTGTTTTCTGCATTTTCAGATTGTTTTCTTAAGATAAATAAAAGTGCCAAAAAGCCAATCACAAGTCCGATTACCTTATAGGAATTAAATTCTTCTTTAAAAATAAACCACGCTGCTAATATTGGAATAAAGAGAGATAAACGCTGTGCTGCATCCGTTTTTACGATTCCCATATGCTTTATAGAAGCGATTAAAAACAGAAAAACGACTGGTAATAATATTCCAATTGCGATGTAAATGTTCCATGGCGCTTTTGCATCAACCTCGTTTAAATTGGGACTGAAAGTAAAATAGCAAAGTGCCAATGCCGTTACGTAATTGAATGCTACAATTTGAATCGGATTAGTATCAAATTTTCGGGTTATTTTAAAAATAACACCTACTATTACACTGCAAAGAATACTAAGAATAAGGAATAACATAAACTAAATTTTGGATACAAAAATAAGACTAAACAACTTCTAGTTTTTATTCATGTGCAAAATATTTCACATAATGATGCTTAAATTCAGTTTGCATTAATTCAGAAGAAATGCCACCAAATTGAATTTCAAATCCATCAGAATCCATACCTGTTATTGCACCGCCCCAACCCGGCAATTGACTACCATTTTGCAAAAGAATCTTTAATTCGGGGATTACAACTGTATCAATAAACTTTTCTTTAGGGAAATCTGAATTAATCTGAATTTTATATTTTTTACAATGATTTCGAAACAAATTATAAGGAGAGTCGATCCCATCAAATATTATTTTTCCATGCACTACTCCCATTGGCGGATCTGCATATTCAAATTCTGTATAACCTATATTAACACCATTGAGTTCTAAAATATATTTGACTTCCATTTTTTCATTTTTATCAGAAATCAAAAATAGTTATTTAAATCTAGTCACTTTTCAACCACCCCGTAATACTCATTCGGGTATTTTGTGTAACCAAAACTTCATGAACCAATTCATTACTTTTAAAGAAAACGGTTTTTCCCTGAGTAGGCGAAATTTTTTGATTGTTATTTTTCTGATGAATCATCAATTCTCCGCCGTCACTTTCCAGCCAATTACTATTGAGATAACTGATCATAGAATATTTTCGGCTCGGATTATTTTTGAATTGATCTAAATGTTTCAGATAAAAATCACCTTTTTCATATAAAGAATAATGAAATTCATACCCCGTGATTCCAGCGTAACAACTTTCATTTAAATAAAGAATGAAAGCATCGATTTGCGCAAAGAATTCATTTTCAAAAACATTATTATGCTTTTTATCCAGCCAGTAAATAGAATCGCTTCTAATAGCGCCATCATAAGAGAGTTTCTCAGAATTACCTATCCCAGCTTCAGACAACAAACTTCTTTGCTTTAAATCGAGTAGATTTTGTTTAAGATTGTCTGCTAATTCTTTGCTTAAAAAATGCTCTGAAATACCTACTTTGTTTTCGATATAACTCGCAATCAAATCTTCAAAACCTTCTTCCATTTTATTTTTGGGAAAGACCGCAAATGCAGCCAACGGAGCAAGGTAGAGGAAATAAAACTGGTAATGGCTTTATTTTCAATAAATAAAAAACCCGACAACTTTTTAAAAGCTCTCGGGTTTATTTCTACGCAAAGTTATAATTCATAATTAACAATTCACAATTTATAATTTACTTATATAACTTCCGTACATATCTTTAAATTGATGTCCTTGTGCAAAACGATCCTTGCTTAGTTTTTTATATTCGACCAAAGCCCATAAAATAAATTCCTTCATGAAATATTGGTCTTTTTTATCTAACTGAGGCTGATATTTCTTCAATAAAGTCTCCAAGGGTGTTACTTCGTCCAGAATGCTTTTGTATTCAGCATCTGAAGCATCATCTAACAATTCGAAACCACTTTCTGCAAAGAACCATTCTATCAAATCTGAATATGGTGTTTTTTCTCCCGGTTTTTCTAATTTTTCAATCTTCGGAAAGAAATCAGAAAACAAAGTTCGGATAGAAGATCCTATTAAATTCTGCGCCACGGCAGCCGCTCCCTCCTGCTCTCCTTCATAAACCAATTCTACTTTTCCTGTGATTGCCGGGATAATTCCGATGAAATCAGACAAACGCAAAATGGTATGATCAACTCCGGCTTTTAAAGCACGACGCTCTGCTGTACTTATTAAATTCTCGTAAGCCGTAATACTCATTCTCGCACTCACACCGCTTTTATTATCAATGTATTCACTGTCACGCGCTTCAAAACTAATTTGTTCTAAAATATCTTTAGCCAAACTTGGGACATAAACAATTTCGCTTTGTGTTTCGTCTAATTTAGCTTCTTGTTCCGTGATTGTTCTGGCAATGGCAACACTCTCCGGATAATGTGTCAGGATTTGAGAACCGATTCTATCTTTAAGAGGCGTTACAATGCTTCCTCTGTTCGTATAATCTTCCGGATTTGCTGTAAATACAAATTGCATATCTAACGGCATTCTCAATTTAAAGCCTCTAATCTGAATATCGCCTTCCTGCAAAATATTAAATAACGCTACCTGAATTCTGGCTTGCAAATCAGGTAATTCGTTAATGACAAAAATAGAACGGTTCGCTCTCGGAATCATTCCGAAGTGAATCACACGATCATCCGCATAAGACAATTTTAAATTCGCTGCTTTTATCGGATCCACATCTCCAATTAAATCGGCTACGGTAACATCTGGTGTGGCTAATTTTTCGAAGAAACGTTCGCTTCTGTGCAACCATGAAACTGGAGTTTCATCTCCTTTTTCAGCAATTAAATCTTTTGCAAAACGTGAAATTGGATTTAATGGATCGTCATTAATTTCAGACCCCGTAACAAACGGAATATATTCATCTAATAATTCAATCATTTTACGCGCCAAACGCGTTTTGGCCTGACCACGAAGTCCTAATAAATTGATATTGTGTCGGGATAGAATAGCACGTTCCAGTTCTGGAATTACCGTATTTTCGAAACCATGAACACCTTCAAAAACAGGTGTCCCAGATTTGATTTTCTCACGAAGATTATTTCGCAATTCATCTTTAATACTTGTGCTCTTATATCCTGAAGCCTTTAATTGACCAAGTGTTTTTATAGTATTTATTTCCATTTTATGAAATGTCTTGTTGTTATTTTATTTGGATTGTGTTAGACGCACTGCTGTGCGTCTCTACAATATACGTCATGTATAAAAATCTTAGAACCTTAGCATAGAACCTAAATTAGCGAACTCTTTTCTTCCTATTCGTTTCATAATCTTCAAAAATCATTTCGCCCAAACCTTTCAGTCCGGTATAAAATGCTTTTCCCTGATTTGCTTCTGTAAAATGATTCACAAAACGCTGTAAATACGGATCGTTTGCAATCATAAAAGTTGTAATTGGAATATGAAGTTTTCTGGCTTGTTGTGCCTGTGTGTAACATTTATCGACTATATACTCATCAAGTCCGTTACTGTTCATGTAATAGGAACCGTCGCGTTCGCGAACGCAGCTTGGTTTTCCATCGGTAATCATGAAAATCTGTTTGTTGGTATTTCGTTTTCTACGCAAAATATCCATTGCCAATTGAAGTCCTGCAACTGTATTGGTGTGATAGGGCCCCACTTGTAAATAAGGCAAATCCTTAATAGGAATCGTCCAGGCATCATTTCCGAAAACTAAAATATCGAGCGTGTCTTTTGGATAACGCGTTGTGATTAATTCTGCCAACGCCATGGCTACTTTTTTGGCAGGCGTAATTCGGTCTTCACCGTACAAAATCATACTGTGGCTGATGTCAATCATTAAAACCGTACTCATTTGGGCTTTGTATTGCGTTTCTTCGACAACCAAATCATTTTCGGTCAGCATGAAACTTTCTACACCATTATTGATTTGTGCGTTACGCAAACTCTCGGTTAAGGCAATTCGCTCTAAACCATCTCCAAAATTAAATTCACGGAATTCACCGGTATGTTCATCGCCATTTCCGGCATGTTTTGTTTTGTGATTTCCGTTACCGGAGCGCTTTAAGTTGCCAAAAATCTGGTCTAAGGCTTGTTGTCTGATGGCGCGTTCTGTTTTAGCAGTAATTCCAAAACCAGGGGTCCCATCGGTTTTTGCTTCGTCTTTTATGTAACCTTTCTTTTTTAAATCTTCGATAAAATCATCGATAGTGTAGTGCTCATCCGTCAGTTTATATTCTTTATCTAACTCCCGAAGCCAGTCTATAGCTTCATCAAAATCGCCCGAAGTATGGGTTATAAGCTCTTTGAATATGCCAAAAAGTTTTTCAAACGGAGACTGAAAAGGGGCTTCGTACGACTTAAAATAAAAACCTTTTTTAAATTCGTTTTTCATAATTCTAAAATTACGCTATTTTAGAATTACGAAAAAAGAAACGTTTATTAATTTTTAGTTAAAATATCGAGGTGAAAGCAGTTGAAATCGAGGCAATTTCTGTCAATTATTTAAACTTTCCATCAACATAATACCAGGAACCCTTTTCAAATTTGAATGTAGAGAATTCATAATGAATTTGAGGTTTACTATTTAAATCTATAAAATAGGCTTTAAACTCAACTGTTTCTTCAGACGAACTTAAAATCTCCAATTTTTGCCATTTATTAGATGTCGCCCATTTTAGAATTTCTTCTTTTGAGTAATTAGCTCTTTCCGAAACATGAGTGGTTCCCAGAAGATAATCGGCATTATGAGTAGCATAAGCCGAATATCTTGAACGCATTAAAGCTAGTGCGGTTGGCGCTTTTTGATTGTTTTTGAGATACAATCCGCAGCAATCATCAAACAGTAAACCTGTATCGCAAAAACATTTTTTATTCTCCATCAACCGCCTCTTCTCCATTGATCTTAACATGCAGCTGATTCAATAAAACCTGATATCTGCTGATTTCTCTCAGTTCTTCATCTTCCTCGGCATGATCCAACATTTCGTCTAAAGTTTCATTTACTTCAAGCAATTTATTATTAGCTTCTCTGTCCTGTTTTGCAGCAATTAAATCAATTATTTCCTGCACACTTATTTTTAAATCGTCGAATTTACTATTCATATCTGTTATTGTTATTTTTGTTTCAGGTTTCAGGTTTCAGGTTAAAACTACAAGTTTAGCAACTTGAAACCTAAAACAAAGAAAATTTGAAACTATTCCTACTCTTCGTTCTTTTTATCTTCGTTGAACTTTTTTACAATTTCTTTGAGCTTTTCCTTGCGTGCAACTTCAGCCTGTTTCTTTTTATTTTGGGCTTTGTGCAATTTGTCATTATGTGCTTTGATGTTCTTTTCGTTGTTGCGTCCCATTATATTTCTCTTTTAATTTCTTCTAAACTTTTCTCGGTATAAATCAGTTCCGTAATTATCTTTTCTCTCAAAACATCAATGTCTTCCTCAAAATGTTTTGCCCAGGAAGTCAGTTGCTGCAGGTTTCTGATTTGTTTAATACGTTTTGTTGTTTCAAAACTCGTTCTCAGAATCGCTTTTTTATCATAGACCGGATTATTTTTATGCTGATAGATTACAGTGTTCTTATCAAAATCAGCTTCAATATAATATAATTTTTCTTCGGCATTATCCGGATGAAATTCGCTCCAGGCTGCAAAACCAATTTTTGTTTTCGAAGGCGTTTCCGGTTCCATTGCAATCAAACGCCATTTACTGTTGGCTAATCTTCCCCAATGATTCGAAACTCTGTACATTCCGGTTTCACTATAATAATAGATACTTCCCGCCTTACTTTCAAACTGTTTTTTTAAGCCTTCAATTGCATCTGGAAGTACTTCATGAAAAACACAAAAGGTGTTTTTGAACGAATTGGGATGTGGTCTGAAGTTTTTTTGCATATGCAAATATACTGAGATTGTCGCGAACTCCCTAAAACAAACATTAATTGATTAACTTTGTAACCTCAATTTAAAATAAAAAAGTTATGTCTAAAGATTCACAAGAAAAAATGCCTCAAAAAGGAGTTTATACCGGTATCATCGAAAAAGATGAAAACAACAATTATTTTTGTGGTGAATATCTTTTAGATTACAAAATTGCTCATTCAAATTTTAATCTTGGTGATTGGGTTACCATTAAATCGGTGATTGAAAATCCAAGTGATATTAGTTATGATAAATATCCAAAGAAATCTAAAAACTTTGATAAGGCAAATCATAAGCCTGAGAATAAATAATTTGTTTCAGGTTTCAGGTTTCAGGTTTCAGGTTTGAAAATGAGAATTTAACCTCAAAAAAGAGCGCTAAGGTTAAGCAAAGTTCGCAAAGCTTGTACATACAACTTTGCGAACTTTGTGTTTTATTAAACAGTGCATGGTTAAAAAACTTTGCGCTCTTTGCGGTTAAATTAACACACAGTCTTTATTTTTTCGAATATTTTTTGCCTTAAAACTAAAAAGTTAAAAAAAAGTGTACCTTTGCAAAAAATTTGTCGTTTTGAAGTAAAAAACACTCATTTCAAACTAATAGACAATAAGTTACCTTTTATTTATGAAAAAAATAGTTGAATACCGCAAGTTACTAAACGTAGACAAAACTGCTGAGTTAAAAGATTTGAAAACCATTTATCGTAATGCGATGAAAGAAGCTCATCCTGATAAATTTCAAGGTGATGATGCTGGTTTAAAAGCAGCAGAAGAAAAAAGTAAAGCGATTATTGAGGCTTATCACTTTTTGGTAAGTATTAATCCTGAGACGATTAAAGCAAATTTACCAGAATATACTGAAACGATTTCTACTTGTTCAATTACAGATTATAAATTTGTTGAAGGTCGTTTAATTATCGATTTCTCTAACGGAAGTGTTTACGAATACATTAGTGTCCCTAAAGCAACTTACGTGAAAATGGTAAATGCTGATTCTCCTGGAAGATTCGCAAAAAGACATATATTGAACTCTTTCACATGGAGAAAGAAAACAAATCAAGAATAGTTTTACGCTAGAATATACCTAAAAGCACTCTGTCTACAGAGTGCTTTTTTTATGCTTAAAAATCAGAAAATTGCTTAGTTTGAGTTTAAATAAGCATATAATTAAGAGTTTTAAGTCGATTAAATCTAGCAAACACCCTGAAAACATGATGATTAAAGACAAAAAAACTATAACAAAATTTTAGGTTACAAAATTCTTTATGTTTTATATTTTTAGATACTTTTGTTGCACAAATCAATTAACTAATTAATTTTATAATGAAAAAAATATTTTTTTTACTTACCGCTTCAGTTGCGATAATGTCATGCAGCAAAGTTAAAGACGGAGAATACCTTATTACAGGAACTGCAAAAGGAATTGCAAACGGAAAAACAATCATTCTTCAAGGCCAGGATCCAACAACAAAAATGAATGTTGCTCTTGATACAGTAAAAGTTGAAAACGAAAAATTTGAAATAAAAGGAAAAGTAACTGAACCAGCTTTTCATACTTTAATTCTTCAGGATGCAAACGGACCAATTCCTTTCATCTTAGAAACTGGTGAAATTACAGTTGCAATTGACAAAGACAGTATTCATAAATCTAAAATTGCAGGTACTTATAGCAATGATGAGTATGTAAAATTTAATGATGAGTTACAAAAAACTCAAAAAAGATTAGTAGATTTTCAGAAAAACAACACTCAGAAAATGCAGCAAGCTCAACAAGCTCAAGATACAGCAACTATCAACGGTTTGATGAAACAATACATGACTATTCAAACTGAAGTTCAGGCAGATTCTAAAAAGAAATATGTTACTTACGCTGAAAGTCACCCAAAATCTTTTATCTCTGTATTGATCGTTAAAGGAATGTCTGAAGATCCTACAGCAGATGCTAAAAAAATTGAAAGTTTATACAACTCATTAGACGAGTCGTTAAAAAATACTACTCCTGGAAAAGAAGCTAAATCAAAAATTGGTCAAGCAAAAATGCCTGCAGTTGGTGCAACAGCTCCTCCTGTTGGTAGCGCTAAATGAAGATCAGACTTTTCTGCTCCCAATCCTGAAGGCAAAGTAGTTTCGCTTAAAGAAAGCTTAGGAAAAGTAACTATTGTTGATTTCTGGGCTTCATGGTGCGGACCATGCAGAAAAGAAAATCCTAATGTTGTAGCTATATACAAAGAATTACACGCTAAAGGACTAAATATTATTGGAGTTTCTTTAGACAAAGAAGCTGGCAAGTGGAAAGAAGCTATCGCAAAAGATGGTTTAACCTGGACACATGTTTCGAACCTAAAATTTTGGGACGAGCCAATTGCTGCACAATATGGAGTTCAATCAATTCCGGCAACTTTTATTCTTGATGCATCAGGAAAAGTAGTTGCACAAGATTTGAGAGGTCCTGAATTAAGGGCAAAAGTTTTAGAGCTTTTAGCTAAATAAGAATAAGATTCAGCATAAAACAAAAAAATATCTCCCTAGTGGAGATTTTTTTGTTTTATGCTACATCAAAATGAATTAAAAAACAAACTGAAGTGTTAGACGCTATTTCCAAAGAACTATGCTTACAATGCGAAATATTGTCCTTTAATCATTACGATGAAGATGCAAATAAAGAAGATGCAATTACAAAAGATGATTTAACACAAACGCTTTTGCACTATTTTTAAGAAGAATCTTTTTTACTCAAAATCACATTAAGTTAATTTAAGGTGTTTTTACATTTTATGAAGCAAGAAAAATACCTACCGAAGATATGTAAACGTCTATATTAACCTCGAAAATAGTAGCATTTTTGGTCAAATGGGAACAACATTTCGAATAAATAAAAAAAAACTTCATTATTATGTCTTTTTTATTTTATTCAATACCAACAACTTAAAAATTAATTCAAAAATAACTTAAAATTAAGTGCGATTTTAGTTTGTAAACATCAAAAACGTTTATATATTTGCAACCGCTTAGAACAACAAAGCGCATCAATGCTGAGATCGGGGAGATACTCAAGCGGCCAACGAGGGCAGACTGTAAATCTGCTGTGTGAACTTCGCAGGTTCGAATCCTGCTCTC
>NZ_JAUTYT010000016.1:0-109878 GCF_041946075.1 Flavobacterium sp. LAR06
ACATCGGCATCACATAAATCAGCTGCAATCGGTAGGGCAGCTTGTGCATTGGCCAATCCTTGAGTATCACTACATTCTAAAGTTACATTAAGAGCAGTGGCAGCAGTTGTCCATGTCGGAGCTGTAGTATCTTCGATAGTGATGATCTGAGTAAAGACAGTAGAGATATTTGTACATGCATCAGTTGCAGTCCAGGTATTAGTGTACGTTCCTGCATTGCTACAAGATAGAGATGCTACAAACTGACCACCTATTTTGTTATAAGTGACTGTTCCTCCACAACTATCTGTTGCTACAGGCGCATTAGCCTGAGCAGTTGCTAAACCGGCAGCGTCACTACATTGCAAAGTTGCATTAAGTGATCCTGCAGCAGTTGTCCAGATTGGTGCTGTTGTGTCGTTAACAGTAACTATTTTTTCACAAGTAGAACTGCATCCGTCTAAAGTAGTAGTTAGTACTAATTTGAACGTTGCGTTACAAACAGAACCAGCCTGAACAGTTACATTTTGTGCATTTGTAGCAGATGTTATGGTGGCGCCATTTGCAGTTGCAGGAGGTAAAGACCACGCATAGGTAGTCATATTGGCTGGAGCTGTATAAACATTGGAAGAAGTCAAACATACAGGACCAGCAGTACCAGTAATAGAACAACTAGTTGGAGCTTTTACTGTTACGGTTGCTTCATTTGTAGCAATATTATTTCCAGAGCATAAGCCTGAATTAGAAAATATTGCTCTGAATTTCGTAGTTTCTGTTAAATTAGCGGTATTATAAACTGTTAAACCTGCTGTATTAGCGATATCTACCCAAACTGAAAATGGAGAGATAGATGATTGCCATTTAGTTACAGTAGAATTAGCATTTAGACCAGTTATTGTTAAAGCGGTGCTAGCTCCTGAACAAATAGTTGAGTTTGGTCCAACTATTCCTTTTAGTGGAATTCCAAAAGTAAGTGGGACATTAATACAGGAACTTGAATTAGGTGAGTTACCGCTAACAGAAGCTAATTTTGCAATATTGATTATACCAGGGTTATTAGGATCACAAATGTTGATTCCCAAACTTCCAAAAGGAATATTAAACTCTAAGAATGTAGCACCAGAATTACAATTGGCGTTACCAGCCTGAACAGCAAGACCCGCAGGGATAACGTTAGTTTGAGTTTTAGTATTTCCGCTTCCCGTGTATAAAGTAAAACCACTTCCGTTAGAATTAATTTCTAAGATATATTCAGCACCAGCAACACTAATGGTGCCTCCAAATGCATCTGAAGTTAATCCGGTTAAAGGATTATTATTGGTATCTAAGTATAATCTAAAAAGTGCCGAACCGCCATTACCAATGTCCATACCTAATCTTAATACTTGATTTTGAGTATCAACTTTAGCGTGAATCGTTCCAATATTGCACGTTGAAGAAGGGTTAGCTGATAATACTGTGCTATAAACAGTTCCGGTTGCATATTCATCACCAACTGCGTTGGGTCCTGGGCAGTAATCTCCATCATATGTACCTTGAGAATAGCCACTTGTAATAAATATTAAAAGTAACGCTATAAAAACGCCTTTAATATTGATATTTTTTAAAGAAGAAGTAATGTTTTTCATAATCTCTAATTTTTAAAACTTTAATACTTTTATTATGAGACTTATATTTTTTTTTAATCAGTTTTGTTTTGATTAAAAATTATCGATCGGCAATAACAAGGAACTGATGTTTAAAGAGACTTTTTCCTGTTTTCGTTTGGGAGCGTATTTCTTTTAATTTTTTAAATGAAATGAATTATGTAGTAATAGAATGGTTAGGACCATATTGAAAAGCAATACGATATTCCGTTATAGTGCTTTTAAAAGAATCTGTAAAAGGCCTAATAAGCGTAATGTTTGGAATATTTGAATTGCTGTAGCTGTCTAAAGAAGAAGTTTTATTACTTCTGTTGTTTTCAATCTTTAGATTAAGATCGAGATACCCGGCTTGTTCAAATGAAATAAGTATAATGAAACAGAACAGTATTGAAAAAATGTTTTTTTGGAAGATATTGTTTCTGAACGAAAAAATAAACTTACAATTGTTGACAAATTTTACAGCTTTTATTAGAGTAGTTTTAGTTCTCATAACTTGGGTTTTTGTTTTTTGGTTTTTGTTGATTTTTAACATAATCAAAGTTATATAGACTGTTTTATTTTGATTTTTTTTGTCTGTAACTAACCTAAAAACTCGTTGAAAGGTATTTTTTTTGTTAAATAATGATCAAAAAAGCATTTTTTTATGCCATTTCTAACAAATTAAAAAATGCCTTTTTTTTACTTTTTTTACTTAAAAAATATTTTTCTATCTATTGTAAATTATTGATAATCAGATAATTGATGTTGTATTTATTAATTTAAATAAATCGACTAAGTGAACGGTTTAATAGATGAAGTACACTTTTTTTGAAAATTGGACATTTTTATTTTTTGATTTTCTTCATTTCGGCATCTTCGTTCTTCTTGTTAAAATTTTGGACGAAATGTTAACAGAAATAAAAAAGTGAGAACTATTAAAATTTCTTTTGTAAATTAGAACTTCAATAAATCAGAACTTCTTTTTTTGATGTTTCTAAATACTTCAGCCTATGAAAAATTTAATCTTAATACGTCATGCTAAATCAAGTTGGGAAGCACCTTTAAAAGACTTTGACAGACCTTTAATGAAAAGAGGGATTTTAGATGCGCATGATGTATCGGCCAATATTTCAAAATATCTTCCAAAAACATATATAATATGGAGTAGTACTGCAGCGCGTGCCTCAGAGACTGCTTTAATTTTTGCCCAAAATATTTCATATCCTATTGAGAGTATCGTTTATAAAGACGATCTTTATACTTTTGATGAAAGACAGCTCGAAAAGGTTATTAAATCATGTGATAATAGTTTCGAAAGCGTTATTCTTTTTGGACATAACGAGGCTATTACAAATTTTGTTAATAAATTTGGGGATGTTTTTATCGAAAACGTCCCGACTTCAGGTTTTGTATCATTACAATTTGACAGTGAAAGCTGGGATAACATCAATAAAGGCAAAACCCATAAAACAATTTTCCCCAAAGATTTAAAATAAATAAAGTGTACGAACAGAAATATATCGATAGAGAAAAAAGTTGGTTAGCGTTTAATGCAAGAGTGCTTCAGGAAGCTGCAGATAACACGGTTCCACTTTTAGACAGGTTGCGTTTTGTTGGAATTTTTTCGAACAATTTAGATGAGTTTTTTAGAGTTCGTTATGCCGCAATCCGTAGACTAAGCCTTTCAGGAATTTCTGGTGAAAAATATTTAGGCGGCGTTTCTGCCCATCAATTAGTAAAAGATATTACAGAAATAGTTATTCAGCAGCAATCTGAAAGTCTTCGTATTTTAGGTAATATCGAAGCTGAATTGGAAGCTGAAAACATATTTATCATCAATGAAGATCAAATTACGCAGGATCAGGAAAGATTTCTGAAAGACTTTTTTATTCAGAAATTGAGTCCCGAACTCGTAACTATCATCTTGAATGATTTAGCGGAATTTCCTATTCTTAAAGATACTTTGGGATATTTGGCTGTTCGATTAGAGATGAATCAAAATGATGAAGTTCGTTATGCAGTTATCGAAATTCCAAAAACAATAAACAGATTTGTGGTTCTACCATCGCATGATGATAAACATTATGTTATTTTGATTGATGATGTAATTCGTTATAATTTGAAGAATATCTTCAATATTTTCGATTATAAAAGTGTTTCGGCACACATGATTAAAATTACCCGTGATGCACAGTTGGATATCGATAGTGATTTGAGTAAAAGTATGCTCGAGAAAATTGCTTCTTCGGTAAAAGACAGGAGGATAGGTGAACCTGTGCGTTTTATTTATGATAATTTAATTGAAGAAGATACTTTGCGTTTCTTTTTGGATAAAATGAAAATTGTTGAGACAGATAGTATTATTCCGGGAGGAAGATATCATAATCGTCGTGATTATATGAATTTTCCAAATTTAGGACGATACGATCTACTCTATAAACCAAATGAACCATTGCCAATTCCAGGGCTAAGTTTGGGAGGAAGTATATTGGAGAAAATCAATAAAAAAGACTATTTATTACATGCTCCATATCAATCATTCTCTTATTTGACAAAGTTTTTGCGTGAGGCGGCTTTAGATCCTACAGTAACCAGTATAAAGATTACTTTATATCGTTTAGCTAAGAATTCGCAGATTATCAGTTCTTTGATTAATGCAGCAAAAAATGGTAAAAAAGTAACAGTTCAAATTGAATTGCAGGCTCGTTTTGATGAAGCAACCAATATCTCGTATGCTGAACAAATGCAGACAGAAGGAATTAATCTTATTTTCGGAATTAAAGGATTAAAAGTACACAGTAAAATATGTGTTATTGAAAGAGTTGAAGACGGAAAAACAAGGCGTTACGGGTTTATTTCAACCGGAAATTTCAACGAATCTACGGCTAAAATTTACACAGATGTCACACTTTTTACTTGTCATCAGGGAATTCTGAAAGACATTTCTAAAATATTTGAATTTTTCGATATTAATTACAGAGTACACCGATACAAACATTTAATTGTATCGCCACACTATACCAGAACCAAGTTTGTCAAACTGATTGATCGTGAAATTTTGCATGCTCTTGCCGGTAGAAAAACACATATTAAACTTAAAATGAATAGTTTGTCTGATTTTAAAATGATCGATAAATTATACGAAGCAAGTAATGCCGGAGTAAAAATTCAGTTACAGGTTAGGGGGATTTGCTCTTTAATTCCGGGAATTCCGGGAATGAGCGAAAACATCGAAGCTATTAGTATTGTTGATAATTATCTGGAACACTCAAGAGTTTATATTTTTGGAAATGCAGGTTTAACCGAAGTTTATATTTCATCTGCCGATTTTATGACCAGAAACCTGGACGGAAGAGTAGAGGTCACATGCCCTATTTATGATCTGGAAATTAAAAAAGAACTGATTGATAATTTTAATATTGCATGGAAAGGGAATGTTAAAGTGAGATATCATTCCTATAAATTAGATAATAAATACAAGCCTAGAAATCATCATGCCCCATTTAGAGCTCAGCTTGAAACCTACAAATACTACCAAAATAAAATTGCGGTATTAGAAGAGGTTCCTCAGAAAATAAATTAATAAAAACCAAAATCAATTTCAAATCATAAGTGAGCATGATTAATATAAAGAAGTTTGCAGCAATAGATATCGGATCAAATGCCATGAGGCTGCTGATATCGAATGTTGTAGAACAAGAAGGCAAAGAACCACAATTTAATAAAAGTTCCCTTGTTCGTGTACCAATTCGTTTGGGACAAGATGCCTTTACTGTAGGCGAAATTTCAGAAGAAAATATAGATCGAATGGTTGATGCCATGAAAGCATTTAATCTTTTGATGAAAGTACATAAAGTAGAACGTTATATGGCGTTTGCCACTTCGGCAATGCGTGAAGCGTATAATGCCAAAGAAGTTGTCGCTTTGATTAAGAAAAAAGCTGACATAAAAATTGAAATCATTGATGGAAAAAAAGAAGCTGCTATTATTGCTTCTACAGATTTGCATCACCTATTAAAAACGGACGAAACTTATTTATTTGTTGATGTTGGTGGTGGAAGTACCGAATTTACTTTATTCTCCGACGGAAAAATGATTAATTCAAGATCGTTTAAAGCCGGAACAGTTCGTTTGTTAAATGATATGGTGTGCGACGTTGTTTGGGATGAAATCGAAAAATGGATTAAAACCAATACGGCAGATTATGAAGAAGTAACATTGATTGGTTCTGGCGGAAATATCAATAAGTTGTTTAAAATGTCTGGAAAACAGCAGGAAAAACCGCTTTCATACATTTACATCAATTCGCAATATGCTTTCCTGAATTCGTTAACATACGAACAAAGAATCGCCGAACTTGGATTGAACTCTGACCGTGCCGACGTAATTATCCACGCAACAAGAATTTATCTTAACGCAATGAAGTGGAGCGGGGCACGCCAAATTTACGTTCCAAAAATCGGACTTTCCGATGGTATCGTAAAAGCAATGTACTACGGTAAAATTTAATAAAAATAGCCACAGATTTCACAGATTCAAACGATTAAAAAATCTGTAAAAAATCTTTTAAACTGTGGAAAAAAAATACACAACAGTAATATCTTAAAAATGAATAAAACCAGACTCGAAGCTTTTAGTGATGGCGTTTTAGCAATCATTATAACTATAATGATTTTGGAGATTAAAGTGCCTCACGGACATGAATTTGCCGATTTAAAACCGCTTATTCCAAAGTTTCTAAGTTATATTTTGAGTTTTATTTATGTTGGAATTTACTGGAACAATCACCATTATCTACTTCATGGTTTATCTAAGGTAAACGGAAAAATACTTTGGGCGAATTTGCATTTGCTATTTTGGTTATCACTAGTTCCTGTGGCCACAGGCTGGATGGGTGAGCATAATTTTGCAAAAGCAGCAATGGCATTCTATGGGGCTATCTTATTGCTTTGTGCTATTGCTTACGTGATTCTTCAAAAAACGGTATTAGAAGTCGAAGGAAAAGATTCTGTATTAGCAAAAGCGCTTGCAAAAGATTTAAAAGGAAAAGCTTCTGTAGTTTTATATACCGTTGGAATTGTCGCTTCATTTTATAATGAATGGATTTCCGGTGCAGCTTATTTTATTGTTGCAATGTCATGGCTTATTCCGGATAAAAGGATTGAAAAAGTTTTTACTAAATAAAGATGTCACGGCATACATTTTCTTAAAAATGAAAAGAAAATGAATTGTAAAAATATAGTTGTAAGTTCGTTACTATAAAACTATTTTGACAAAGATGAAAAAAAGACTACTCACACTATTTTTGACTTTTAATATTTTAGGATTGTTGAATGCCTGCTTTCCTGAATGTCCACACGAAAAATATTATGATTATCATACGATAATTGCTAGTGTAGGTTATCCTAAAGTTGTAGCAAGTGAAAAATTAGTGTTCGGTTATCAGATAGATTGGGATAATCGTGAATATATGGCTGAAGAAAAGGTAAATTTCAACTTTTCGAATGCAATATATGCAACAACTAAATGTCAAAAAGGATATGGAGGTGAAAAATATCCCTTGATTAGAATTTCAATTAAAAGTGATGCAGCTTTTAATGCCAATTTTCCAGCCGGTTCTGAATTAAATAGTATTGTTATCGCACATGGTTATGACGTTAATGATAAGCTTGTTGAAGGTTTTCTGGCTGATTTAAATCCTGCTACATTAAATACTTATGCCATGAAAATAGCTTTAAAACCCGAAAGTTTTAAAAAACACAGGTTTACAATAGAAATTGAAAAATCAAATCATGAGATTTTAAAAGCGACAACTGAAGAAGTAACATTTGAATAAAACAGATTTTTTACTACAAAATTATAATGTTAAAAATGAAATCCGTTTTTCAATCTATTCATATTTTACCTCAAGTTGAATTAGATCAATTAGATGATTTAATTACCTTTAGAAAGCTTAAAAAAGGAGAATTTTTATTGACCGAAAATCAGGTTTGTAATGAGATTTATTTTATAAAAAGCGGAATTTTACGATCGTATTTCTTTAATCATCAGGGAGATGAAATCACGAATTGTTTTGCTTTCGAAAACGAATTTATGGCTTCACTTTCCAGTTTTATAACGCGGGAATTAGCTCAGGAAAATATTGAGGCTTTGGTCGATACAGAATTACAGATTATCACTCGTGAAAGTTTAGAAAAGCTTTATAAAGTTGGAATTCATTGGCAGGAAATAGGTAGGAAGCTAACTGAAATGGAATATGTAACGCTTCAAAAAAGAATGATTTCTTTTCAGAAACTATCCGGGAAAGAACGTTATGAAGAGTTGTATAAAAACCATCAAAAATACATTCAGCTGATTCCGCTTCAGTATCTTGCTTCTTATTTAGGTATTACGCCAAGGCATTTAAGCAGAATTCGGAAAGCTATTTTATAGGACATTTGTCCAGTATCATTTTTCATGTGAATAGTATTTTTGTAAAAAATGTAAATATGAAAAAAATACTTATTATAAACGGACATCCAAATTCGGAAAGCTTCAATTTTGCTATCGCGGATTCTTACCAAAAAGGCGCTATCACTTCTGGTGCACAAGTAGAAACAATTACAATTGCTAGTTTAAATTTTAGTCCAAATTTGAAATTTGGCTACCAAAAAAGAACCGATTTAGAGACTGATTTATTGGAAGCGTGGGAAAAAATCCAGAGAGCGGATCACTTAGTCTGGATTCATCCTGTTTGGTGGGGCGGACTTCCGGCAATTACAAAAGGATTTATTGATCGTTTGTTTTTACCCGGAATGGCTTTTCAATACCGTGAAAACTCAGTTTGGTGGGATAAACTTCTAAAAGGAAAATCAGCACACATTATAACAACTTTAGATCAACCAGGCTGGTATTACAGATTGTTTTATGCGAGGCCAAGTGTTAATCAGTTAAAGAAATCAACTCTGGAATTCTGCGGTGTAAAGCCAGTAAAAGTAAGCTACATAGGAATTATAAAAGGATCTAATGAGTCTCAAAGAGAAAAATGGCTCGATAAAGTATATGATTTCGGACTAAGAAATAAATAACAATATTACGAACAAAAACTAAGTATGCAAATCCAATCCAAACGTTGTACGTAAAAGTTCAATATTTGGGTTGATTTCTAATAAACGATTGTAGCGATCCTGATCATTAAAACTTCTTTTGGTTTCGATCGCCTCATTCACAATAATTTCAATGGTAATATCGTGATTGTGTAGGTGTCCTCTCAAATGTCCTAAAATACCATTCATTTGACCTTCAAAATCTAATTTAGAACCCTCGTTTGGCAATTCAAGTGTAATTTGGGTGCCGTTTAATTTTGGATCGTTAATCAATAGTAACGATTCCATAATTTTGAAACCTTTTTCACCAAGACGTTGTGCATATTTGTTCCACTGTACTAACATTTCTGTTTCTGTAAAGTCTTCTGTAGGTAAAACTGAAGTAGGCTTTACATATGATTTGTTGCTTTCTTCCATTTCTTTTTTCGCACGAATACTCGCGAGAGAAAAAGCAGAAACCTTTTTAGGTTGATTTTCAGTTGAAGATGTATTTTCAACAGTAGCAGAAACTAGATTTTCAGCGTTTGCAGTTGAAACTATTTCTTCTTTTTGTGGCGTTAAGGTTTCAGAAGAATTATTTGAAGTTTCAGTTTGACTTTCGACTTTCGAGTTTTGACCTTTGACTTCAACTATAGAATAACCTCCATTTTTAAAGTAAGTAGGCGGAATTATGAATTGCTCAACTTTTTTTTTTCTCCATCAAAGTTGATAGAGGCTAATTGCATCAAACATAATTCGACCAAAAGACGTTGGTTCTGACTCAGTTTGTACTTTAAATCGGAATCGTTGGCAATGTCAATTCCTTTTAATAAAAAGTCCTGAGAACATTTTTGAGCCTGAACACCGTACATTTGTTGTGCTTGCTCGCCAACTTCAAGTAAACTCAAAGTTGCAGGTGTTTTGCTTACTAATAAATCTCTAAAGTGCGAAGCCAGACCAGCAATAAAATGATGCCCGTCAAAACCTTTCGCCAAAATATCATTGTAAGCCAATAAAAGTTCAGGAATCTTATTTTCTAAAAGTAAATCTGTAATGCTAATGTAAGTTTCGTAATCTAAAACATTTAGGTTTTCGGTTACAGCCTGACGTGTTAAATTAGTTCCGCAATAGGAAACTACACGGTCAAAAATAGATAAAGCGTCACGCATGGCACCATCAGCTTTTTGAGCAATAATGTGCAAAGCATCGTCTTCAAAATTGATTCCCTGACTTGTAGCAACTTCTGCCAAATGTTCTTTAGCATCTTTTACTGTAATTCTTTTGAAATCAAATATCTGGCAACGAGATAAAATCGTTGGAATAATCTTGTGTTTCTCTGTTGTTGCTAAAATGAAAATAGCATGTTTTGGCGGTTCTTCTAATGTTTTCAAAAAAGCATTAAAAGCTGCCGAAGACAACATATGAACCTCGTCAATAATATAGACTTTGTATTGCCCGGTTTGTGGCGGGATTCGAACCTGATCAATAAGGTTACGGATATCATCAACCGAGTTGTTTGAAGCCGCATCTAACTCAAAAACGTTAAAAGCAAAATCTTCATTTGGATCGTCATATCCTGGCTGGTTTATTTTACGGGCCAAAATACGTGCACAGGTTGTTTTTCCAACACCACGCGGTCCGGTGAATAAAAGGGCAGAAGCAAGATGGTTGCTGTCAATAGCATTCAACAAAGTGTTGGTAATGGCTTTCTGACCTACAACATCCTTAAAGGTTTGTGGGCGATATTTACGAGCCGATACTACAAATTGTTCCATATTCTTTTTTATTCGACAGCAAATATAGGGTATAATTTAATGATTTGAAAATTTAAAAATTGAAAGATTTCATGTGTTTTGAACATTAAAAAGTAATCTGTTTTTTTAGAGAATGTTGCGTTTTTAAATTGAAGTTTTTTGCTTTAATTATTTCTAATGAAATATTGTTTGGTTACTATTTTGTAATAAAAAATGTACTATTTTTAATCCCAAACAAATTGATATTTTGACAAAAGAATTAAATATAATTAGCATTTATGAACGCAAAACAAATAGTTAAATTAAGTAATATCATCGGCATTGTAGCCATACTTTTATTGGTCTATTGGGTATTTACTTTTATAATGATTCAGGTATTTGGATTAAAAGTTTTTAGAGAAAATATGACTGAAACTTTTTACCTAAGCGTTTTAGGAATTCTTGCTCTAATGACTGGTTCGTTGATTGTTAATCTAATGTTTAATTTGACACGAATAGCGGAACGACACAATCAAGATACCTTAAATACTAAATCAAATAAAATAAGATTTATAGCCTTACTTTTAATTTTTCCTTTGATTGCCATAATTTTATTTGGAGGAGATTATTTGACTTCTTCTAGAAAGGAAAAATTATTGGTCGCGTCGGCTAAATCTATAATTGAAACCAATAAAGCAAATAGTGATAAATTGGTAAATTATACTTTCTCAGAAAATTACATTAAAGAGACAGCATCTATTTTAGAAATTTTGTCTGGAACAGATAAAAATTTTCCGAATGTAACCGTAATTGTTAAAGATTCGATTAAAGTATCTCCAGTTTACTTAGGCTTCAATGAATATTTTAGAGAAAATTTGAAAGACACTATAAAACCACAAAAGGCAGAGTATCTTTATAAGACAACCCAAGAAGAAAGGCAATATTTAAACACTGTTTTTGAAAAGAATAATGATGAAATAAGATATAGTTCTCATGATGGGAATTATGAATTGTTTTATCCCTACAAAAAGAATGGAAAAACGATAGTCATATATTTTTCTGAACAACAACGTTATGGTAAATTGGGACGTTAAATGAAGAGAATAATTACAATTTTCGGGATTTTTTTTAAAGGTTATACATTATTGTTCTTGTTTTATTATTGTACAGGGTTGTGGTTGGAAATAGAGTACAATCTTCTTAAGTTTTTTCATTTATGGGTTGGAATAATTGTGCCTGCTCTGATTTTTTTAAATATAAAAATCTTTCAGGGGGAGTGCAAAAGATATTTTTTTTCTAATATTAAATCTTAAACTAAATTTGATGCAACAATATAATTTTAAAAATAACATTCTAAATCTAAAAGTTAAAAAATCTCCGTTTGCAGTCAGAATTGTAATGTTCTTTTTTGCATTTGCTTTTTTTGTATTTCCAATTGCGGGAACGATGGTTGGGGTATTAACGGGAAGCGGATTGCATTTTGGTTATTTTATTGGAATAGGTTTATTTTCATTGATGGGATTTTACTTTCTTCGACTTTCTTTATGGAACACTTATGGGGAAGAAAGGATTGAAATATTAGAAAATAAGATCATTTATGAAGCTAATTATGGATGGTTTAAAGATGGAAAGAAAGAATTTGCAATTATTAATCCGAATTATTCATTTAAAGCAGTGGGTTATGAAGAAGACAATGAAGGTGTGTTGATTATTTCTTCTGAACAGTCTCAAATGGAATCTGTTGTAAAAATACCGATGAATGATTTGGAATCATTGTTATATATTCTAGAACCTATCAGAATTTGAAAATTCTCTATAAATGAATTAATCTTTCTACTTTAATATTCTCTATTCATGAAAAACAAAATCAAATTTGAGCTCTTAACTTCTGAATTATTCATTTTAGGAATATTTACTGTGTTAGTAAATGACTTTTACTTAAAGTACGAATTTTCAAATATCATTACCGGAAAATTAAGTGACTTTGCTGGACTCTTTATATTTCCATTTTTTCTTGCGGTATTCTTTCCAAAGCAAATATTAAAAATCTATTGTTTAACCGGAGTGTTTTTTATTTTTTGGAAATTTCAGATATCAGATGGATTTATTAATTGGATTTCACAAAGTCTTAATCTGGCATTTTATCGAACGGTAGACAGTTCAGATTTAATTGCTTTATCTGTTCTGCCTTTTTCTTATCAGTATTTTAAAAGGAAATATGTAGAAGATAAAAAATCATTCTTTCTGGTAAATTCTTTAATAGGTACATTATGCGCTTTTACAATTTTAGCAGATAGCCAGCCCAGACAAAAGATTGCACTTAAAATAAAATCAGATAAAGTTTATCTGATGCCAATTAGCAAGAAAAATTTATATAAAAAATTGAATGTAAATACTATTGGAGGAAAAATTGAAGAATTAGAAGGAGATATTAATTTTTCGTTTGACATACCAGAATATAACACAACTGCAACTGCAATGACCAGAATCACAGAAGATTCAAAAGGGAATTTATTTATAAAAGTTGATAGCATTACTGATATTACAGTTCGAGGAAAATTGATTCTGGGAATTAAAAAGAGTGACTTGGAAGGCACTAAAAAGTTGACTAAAAGTCAATTGGAGTCATTCTTTGAACAAAATTGTATTAAAGAACTTTTGAGTAGAGGTTTTTTTAAAAGCGATACGTTCTATGCCGGAGCAAAATATTAGTAAAGCTGTTTCAAAATACTCCGCTTTCTCCAAATAAATCATCTAATCCAGCGGGAGTGAAACGAAAGAAAAATTACATTCCCTTTTCGAAAAATACGGGCAGCAAATGTTTCCTCCTGATTATTTAGACTAGCTTTTAGTTTCCAGCCGCAGTCACAATCGCAGTCACGGCATTCGGTCTCAGTATTCAGTATCACGGAGTGAAAACTGTCAATGTTACTGCAACTGCGACCGTAAAGTTAAGAAAACTGGAAATAATATAAATTTGATAACATAATTGTGTAAAATGTTGATTTTTAATTTGTTAACTTTAAGAGTTACTAAACTAAAAAAATATCATTATGAAAATTAAATCAATTTTATTAGGAATGAGTTTTGCTTTTCTGTTGGTCGCCTGTGGTCCTAAAGATGCAGATATTGAAAAAGAGATAGACGCAAAAATCAGTGGCCTGGCGGGAGTCGATGTTACGGTTGTAAAAGGTGTTGCTACTATTTCTGGTACTTGTCAGGATGATAGCGTTAAACAAAATGCGGAGAGTATTGTAAAAGGAGTGAAAGGCGTAAAATCTGTGGTCAATAATTGCGAAATTATAGCTCCGGAACCTATAGCGGCCGAACCTGCTCCGGTTGAAATTAATCCGGATACTGTTTTAACAACTTCGGTTAATGAGGTGGTGAAAGCTTATAGTGGTGTTAGCGTTACTGTTGCTAATGGTGTTGTAACACTTACAGGAGAAATTAAACGCAGCCAATTAGCACCTTTAATTCAAAGTGTGCAGGAATTGAAACCTAAAAAAGTAGAAAACAAATTAACTATTAAATAATGATGTTATGAGTTTACAAGAGAAATACAAAGAGTTAACAGATTTGGCTTCTACTTTGGGTGTAGCAAATTTACAGGTTAGAGAACAGGAAAATGTATTGTATATTGATGGCACAGCAAAATCTGCAGCTGATAAAGAGAAACTTTGGGATAGCTACGGAACATTAGATCCTGATTACAGATCGGCTGATGTGGTAATGAATATCGAAGTTGCTGAAGGAGCTACTACAGAATATACTGTGAAAGGTGGGGATTCGTTGTCAAAAATAGGCAAAGAACACGGCGTTTCATGGCAGGATATTTTTGAAGCCAATAAAGATATTATTAAAAATCCGGATCTGATTCAGCCGGGATGGAAATTGAAGATACCAACTTCGTAATTTAATTGCGGGTTGTTTTGAAAGTCTGTCATTTTATGATGGACTTTTTTTGTTTAACCGCGAAGAGCGCAAGGGATTTACGCGAAGGTCGCTAAGTTTTTTTTCTCATTTTATGTCATTGTGAGGAACGAAGCAACCGCATTTGCTGAATAATTTGCTTTTTTGCTTCGTTCCTCGCAATGGCAGGATTGTGGTAAATTTGTTTAAACAAAACGTCTTATGAAACCGAGTGCCCTGATGGGAGGGAAAATCCTTTTGTGGTGGGGTTGACCACAAAAGATTGGAAGGACAGCAGGATTAGCTCCTGAGAATTCATCTTCCCTTTATACTCAAATCAAATAAAAATTTTGCGGTTTCCTGATCGGAGTCGGCGGAGAAACCTGCTACATAAACGCCCTTTTTGCCCGAATTCGATTTAATTCCGTATACAACTGCCTCATCGCCTGGATCTGAATCCCCTTCGTATCGATACACATGTACAATTTCAAATTTTTCAGGATTTTTTTTAATCATGTCCGAGTTCAGATTAAAATCACATGTAAATCCTTTTTCATGAAGTTGATCTAAAGCTTTTGAAACAGTTGCGTAGTGATACATTCTTGTCATGATAATTGATTTAAAAATTAAGGATTTTAAAGGTAACCAATTTAAAATTAAATTGTTATGAAAAATTTATAAAAATCGGAAATTTAAATGGCTGATTCTTCGTTGATAAATCGCTACTTTTGCACCGCAGACCGCCTTATCGTCGCTCAATTCGTTGGGGGGAGGAAAGTCCGGACACCACAGAGAAGCATAGCGGGTAACACCCGTCGGCGTTAGCAATAACGCAAGGACAAGTGCAACAGAAAGTATGTACAGGTAATGCTGTAGTGAAACCAGGTAAACTCTATGCGGTGAAATACCAAGTATATCAGCATTTAAGGGCTTCTCGTCCGTTGTTGAAGGGTAGGTAGCTTGAGTCCAGTAGTAATGCTGGATCTAGATAAATGATAAGGCCCTGATTTATCAGGGACAGAATCCGGCTTATAGGTCTGCATTTTTTATATATTTGTGAAAGCTCTAAATCACTTACATGAATATCACTACTCCAAATGCTTCTCCAAAAACTAAGAAAAGCACTTTTCATTCTATAATTACCAATCTTACTTTTTGGGTTTTAATTGCCATTATTGCCGGTGTTTTGCTTGGACATTTTTCGCCCGAAAATGGTGTAAAAATGGAAATTGTCGGAAAAACATTTGTCGATATCATCAAGCTATTTATTGGCCCTATTATATTCCTGACGATTGTTTTGGGAATTTCCGGAATGGGAAATTTGAAAAAAGTAGGCCGAATTGGAGTGAAAGCTTTGTTTTATTTTGAAGTGGTTTCGACAATTTCATTGGCAATTGGGGTTGGAGTTGCCTATTTTTTTCAACCAGGCAAAATTGACAAATCAGGTTTGGCTTTGCAGGATGCGAGCAAATACACGAATCACGCTGCGGAGAATTTTTCGTGGCTGCAGTTTTTCCTTTCTAATTTTACGTTACAGGTTTTGTTGGCTGCGATTGTTTGCGGAATCGCTTTGAATTTTTATCAAAAAAGAGAACAGACTATTTTGGTTTTAGAACGTTTCTCGAATGTAGTTTTCCTCGGATTGAAATATGTAATGTATTTGGCTCCAATTGGGGCTTTTGGAGGAATGGCTTATACCATTGGAAAATTCGGGTTGCAGACTTTGATTCCACTAGGAAAATTAATGCTCTGCGTTTATTTGACGATGGCTTTATTTGTCTTCATGATTTTGGGAACTATTCTAAGATATTATAAAATCAATATTCTTTCGATTCTAAAATACATCAAAGAAGAACTTTTATTGGTTTTGGGAACATCTTCTTCAGAAGCCGCTTTGCCAAGTATTATGGTGAAACTGGAGCAAATGGGATGCAGTAAATCCGTTGTTGGTTTGGTGATTCCGACGGGTTATTCTTTTAATTTGGACGGAACTTCAATTTACTTGTCAATGTCGGTTATATTTCTCGCTCAATTATATGATGTGCATTTGAGTTTTGCTGAGATTTTGAGCGTAATTGGGATCTTGATGATTACTTCAAAAGGAGCTGCGGGCGTGACAGGAAGCGGTTTTATTGTTTTGGCCTCAACATTAACAGCGATTCATAAAATTCCGGTTGAAGGTTTGGCTTTTTTATTGGGCGTTGATAAATTTATGAGTGAAGCCAGAGCAATTACAAATTTAATTGGAAATACAGTGGCAACGATTATTATTTCGAAAACGGAGCACGATTTTACGGAGTTGAATTTGGAGCCTGTTGTAGAGGAATAATGTGTGTTTTGCCACGAAGGGACAAAGACGCTAATTTTTTTTTAAAGTAAGAATTTGTGTCTTTGAGATTTAGTGGTATTTAATAAGATTGTTATGAAAAGAATTGGAATTTTAGGACTTGGTGGAGTAGGAGGGTATTTTGGTGGACTTTTGGCGAATGCCTATTATAACTCTGCTGATATTGAGGTTGTTTTTATTGCCAGAGGCGCAACAAAAGATGCCATCGCCGAGAATGGATTGAAAATTATCAATGATGATTCTGAAATAATTGCCTATCCAAAATTGGTTTCAAATGATCCTGATGAAATAGGTGTTTTAGACTATTTAATTTGTGCTACCAAAACGTATGATATTGAGGAAAGTTTATTTTCCCTGCAAAAATGTATTACTTCAAAAACTGTAATTCTTCCTTTATACAATGGTGTTGATGCGCCGGAACGTATCCAGAAAATATTCCCTGAAAATGATATTTTACAAGGTTGTGTTTATATAGTTTCGATGATTGCTTCACCTGGTACAATTCGCAGATTAGGGTTTTATGAAAAACTGTTTTTTGGTTCAAGGACGACATCAATTGCTAACTTAGAAGAACTGCAAAACATTCTTCAAAAAGCTAAAATTGAAAGCTTTTTGGTTGAAAATATTGAAGAAACGGTCTGGGAGAAATTTATCTTTATTTCAGCTTTGGCTTCAGCGACTTCTTATCTGAATCAGAATATTGGCGAAATTCAAAAGAAAAAGAAATCTATGAAGGTTTATGTGGAATTGCTTCATGAAATTGAAGCAGTTGCAAAAGCAAAAGGATTGCAATTGCCTGATGATATTGTAAATCAAACGATTATTAAGCTTGAAAAATCGCCTAAAGAAGCAACTTCATCCATGCATAGAGATTTACTGGCCAATAGAAAAACAGAAGTAACTTCGTTGACACAATTTGTAGTCAACGAAGGCTTAAAATATGGTGTTGCAACTCCTCTTTATGAAAAGATTGCAAATGCATTATTATAAAAATGCAACCGTCTACGATTCGTCTTTTGTAGTTCTAACTAAACTAATTCCAGATGTAAAGAAAACGATTCCAAGGATACCGTAAATAATAAGCGATTTAATATCTCGCTCTCCTCCTGAAGTATCAGCAAAAATAACTGCTGTGTAAATAAGACCTACAATTCCAAGAATTGTAAGTATTCCTCCAAATAATCTTTTTAGGTTCATGATTTTGATTTTTAATGTTTATCAAATTTACATTCTAAAAAGTTTTTGACTGTTATACAATTACTTAGAGAAATTATATGATTTGCAGTAGAAGAAGGGGCTGCAAATTTTAAAAGAATATCACATGACAGCCAGGTAAACCCCACTGATTCATTGTAAGAAAATATTTTATTTTTTAAGTAGATTGTTTTGTTTAAATACTATTTTTGGCACAACTAATTTAAAAACCACCAATGAAAAAAAAATACTTAATCGTTATTTTATTTGCCTTCTTAATTAATGCATCTTATGCACAAGATGAAGCCGTTACATCTGTTCAAAAAAATCAATTTAAAGTTAATATGTTTTTACCAGGTTTCGTTTGGGAACATGGTTTTGACGCTAAAAACACTTTATACTCTGAAGCTAGTTTAGGTTTAGGATTCTCATCAAATTCTAATGAGTCAAATTTTGCATTTTTTCCGCAAATCGTTGAGCAATTTCGTCATTACTACAATCTTGAAAAAAGAGCGACTAAAGGAAAGAGAACCGCATTTAATTCTGGAAATTATCTTGGCTTAGTAGCCGCTTATAATTTTGAATCTATTTCGACGAATGATAAATATAACGAAGCAGTTCCTTCCGTTACAGTAGGCGCGCTTTGGGGATTACAGCGTACTTACAAAAGAAAGTTTAATCTGGAATTTAGCGCAGGTCCCGGAGTGAATTTTGATAAGTATGAGACAGAATTTGTACCTCTTGTAAATTTTACATTAGGCTGGGTGATAGGAAAATAAATAGAATTTAAAATAGAAAAACCTTGATGTCAGGTTTTTTCTATTTTAAATTCCAATCCAATATTACGAACACTCTCAATCTTGATTTTAGGATCTGAATTAAAATATTTTCTAAGCCTGCTGATAAAAACGTCCATACTTCGGCCTGAGAAATAATCGTCTTTTTTCCAGACAGACATTAAAATTTGATCTCGCTTTAACAGCTGGTTATGGTTTAGATATAAATACTCGATGAGAGAAGCTTCCATTTCTGTGAGCTGCTGAACGTGATTTTTATTGTTGAGGGTTAATCTTTCATTATCAAAAACATAAGAGCCAATTTCGATTATATTATTTCCTTCCAGAGTTCTCTTTTGTTCGATTCTTTTCAGAATATTCTGCAAGCGCAGAATCAGTTCGTCGACTTCAAAAGGTTTTATGATATAGTCGTCTGCACCTAGTTTTAGTCCAATGATTTTGTCTTCTTTTAACTTTCTTGCCGTTAGAAAAATAAATGGAATTTCAGGATTGATTGTAATGATTTTTTCTGCCAATGAAAATCCGTCCATTTTAGGCATCATTACATCAAAAATACAAATATCAAAACTTTGGGTTTTAAAATAGTCTAAAGCTATTTCTCCATTTTCTGCCCAGATTACTTCGAATTGATGCAGTTCTAAATATTGTTTTAAAATGGCTGCAAAATCAAAATCGTCTTCAGCTAAAAGTAGTCTTTTCAAAATAAGGTATTTAAACTTTTAATAAAATAGTAAACTCGGTTCCTTTTCCTAAATCGCTTACAACTTTAACAGTACCCTGATGCGCTTTTACAATTTGATCTACATAATAAAGGCCTAAACCTAAACCTTTTGTATTGTGCAGGTTTCCCTGTTCTACGCGATAAAATTTGTCAAAAAGAAGTGATTGTTTGTTCTTTTCAATTCCGATTCCGTCATCTTCAATACTGATCGAAAACTGATTTTCTACGATTCTGGTTTTTATGGTAATCGTTTTTGAACAATATTTTACAGCGTTTTCCAAAACATTTAAAAAAGCGGTTGTCAAGTGGAATTTATCTAAAATCAAAATGGTTTTCTGCGTTTGAAAATCGGTTTTAAGATTAATTTTTGGAAATGTAATTTTAAAATCATTTACAATGGATAGCAGAAAATCTTCGGTTTCTATTTTTTCTTTCTGCAATTCGATTTCATTTTCTGCCAATGAATTCGCCATAACCTGATCGATCAGATTCTGTAAACGATTATTCTGGCGTGAAATCGTATTGACAATCGCATTAAAATTTTCATCGTTTTCACGAATGTTTTTCTGCTCTAAAATTTTAGTAGAAATACCTAAAGTTGCCAACGGCGTTTTAAGTTCGTGCGTGATATTGTTGATAAAATCAGTTTTGACATCACTTACTTTTTTCTGTTTGATCAAAGCTTTAATTGCAATTACAAAAAGTGTAATTAGCGTTACAATGGAAAGTAAGGATAAGATCAGAATGAAAGTCATTCTTCTTAAAATAATCATTTCCCAATCAATAACAGAAACGTACATGGAGTCTTCTGTCAATAATTTATAGTCCTGATTTTCAAAAGTTCCGTTGGTGGTTCCAACATAATTCCGAACCAGAAAGGCATTATTTAAAGAAGCTAAATTGCCGTATAATTTATTACTGATAAAAGGTTTTTCAGAGAATATGGTATCTGCTTTCTTACTGTTTTTATACAGAATATATTTGTTGAGCACGATGGCAAAATCAATTTTCAGATTGGGTAATTCTCTTTCAAACTTACGTTGGATTTTCTGCGTTAAAAGAGCACTGAACTCATTTTTAAGAATACTGTTTTTAATATCTATTTTAGAATTTTTTCCCTGAAGATAATTCTTTGATAATGATTTGTATAGGGCTTCTTTTTTAGCTACAAGAACCGAATCTATATCGCTGTAATTGTTAGAAATCTGGCCAATTTCATTTTTAATTTCCGTATGAAACTGCGCCACTTTATAATCATAAGTGGTTTTTACCAAATAGCATTGTACCGTCGACAAAACGATTAACGCTATGACTGAAAATGCTATTAATAAATTGATTCTTTGTTTCATACAGCTTGAAATTCTTTCCAAAAATAAAGCTTTTATGATACAATTTGAGCATTAACCCCGCATTAACCTTCAATTAACTTTCGCAACACTTTTTTAGAAGCATTTTTGCATTCAATCTAAACCAAAAATCTTTTTAAAATGAATGTTTGTCTACCTGTAAAACTTTTTATAATCCTATTGCTTTTTTGTTTTTCCCTTTTAGGAAATGCCCAGAATAGAACTCCAAAAGACAGTATTTCCAATAACCTGAACGAAGTTATTATAACTCAAAATAAAAAAGCATTTTCAAATCAAAATGGGAATATTAAATTGGATGTTGCCAATTCTATTTACAATTCGATTCCAAACACATTGGATTTATTAGCTAAAATACCAACGGTTCAGGTTAGTGCCGATCGGGAAAGTATTTCGGTTGTGGGAAAAGGAACCCCTTTAATTTATATTGACAATCAAAAAGTGGGCATGAACGATTTAAATGCTTTGGCTGCCGCCGATATCAAAACGATCGAAATTATTCAGAATCCATCTGCGAAATATGAAGCTGAAGGCCGTGTCGTCATTTTGATTACACGAAAGTTTAGCAAAAAAGACAGTTTTAGAACAGAGATTTCTGAGGTTGCTTCGTTTAAGAAAAATTATAATAATTATCTCGGATTTAATTCTAATTTCAAAAAAAACAAACTAGAGCTGAAAGCTAATTTTAACTATAATCTATTGAAGCCCTGGGAAAACCACAGTATTGATTATCAAATTACAAATGCTGATATTGCTTCAAAATATGATGTAACAGCCGATAGTAAACAAAAAAGACAATTTGTTTTTGGCGGCGGTTTATTTTACAAAACAAATGAAGATGATTATTTTTCGTTTAATATAAATAGTAGGCTGCAGACAGACATTTTTCCTATCAATACGATAACAGAAAATAAAAACCAGCACGTTGTAAATAATGTTGTAACGTATAGCGATAATGTGGGTAAAAAGAACTTCGTGAACTCTTTTTTAAATTATAATAAAAAGATAAAATCAATCGATACACAAATTTTTACAGGTTTTCAATATTCTAATTTTGATCAGACATCGTGGAGTGAGGTTCAAAATAATTTTAATGAAACGCAATTCGAGTTGGCTCAGATTCGGGATCAGAGGTTCAAAGTCAATGTTTTTTCGGGCCGAATTGATATTGAAAAAAAACTTAAAAATGAAATGAAATTTGAAATAGGAGGACTGTATTCAGCGGCAGATTCAAAATCTGATTTTGATATTTTTTATTATGAAACCAATACAAATGAAATAAGTCATTATGATTTTAAAGAAGAGAATTTAGCGGGATACAGTCAACTTTCCGGAAAAATTAAGAAGATCGATTTCTCTGTTGGAGTTCGGGTTGAAGAGACTACTATAAACGGAAAGTTTAAAGCAGATTTATTGCCGTTGATTGCTAAAAATTACGCTAATTTTTTTCCGAAAGCACAGTTTACATTCCCTATTGACAGCACAAAAAGTGTGAGTTTTAATTATGCTAAAAGTATTTCGAGACCTAATTATTCCTCATTAAGTCAGGGAGCTACTTATATCAATCCTTATTTTTTATATGCGAGGAATATTAATTTGGGGCCAACAATTATTGACGAAATTTCGACTACTTTTCAATATCATGATAAATCAGTTAAATTAAGTTTTACGCACGCCAAAGATCCTGTCCACAACAGTTTTTCGTTTGATGATCAAAAAAATATTATGACTTTTCAGGATATAAATTTTGATAAAAGTTCTGGATTTACAGCCGATTTCACATTGCCGTTCACCTATAAATTTTGGACAACAACTAATTCGTTGGTTTTTATTTTAGAAAAAATTGAAGATCAGTCTGCAGCATTCCTGGCATCAAAACCCTATTGTTATTATAGTTCAAATAATGAATTTAAACTTCCAAAAGACTATTCTTTTGTTTTGATTTTTTGGGGATTAACAAAACAATATACAGGAGTTTTTGAAACAGCTCCGATGTTTGTAGTAGATATGGCGGTTTCAAAAACCTTCTCTAAAAATTGGAATTGCACTTTAAGCTGTAATAACGTTTTTAAAAATAATATTCAGGCCGAACAATTTACGATTAATAGTATTACTTCTAAAGCAAGATATGTCGTCGATAATCATGAGATTTCAATAGCAATGCGATATTCTTTTGGTAAAGTAAAAGAAACCGAATTCAAAGAGAAAAACATCGATGAAAATTCAAATAGAATTAGATAAAAGAAAAAGCCCTTGAATTTCAAGGGCTTTTTTATGCTTAAAAAGAGAATTATCCTTCGTCTTCTTCTGTAACTTTTTTTAGCGAATCATCTGGTAATTCTTCATCATCATCTGTCGAGTTTAATTCGAAGAAACTAAAAAAGGAGCCACCATAACTTTTCTGGAAAGAGAAATTACTCAAATGCTCCATTTTGGTGTATTTGGAATGTTCGATAATCATCATGCCATCTTCGTGCAATAAATCTCTTTCGAAAACCGTCAGCACAATTTTTTCAAACGCAGCCTGATCTAATCCGTAAGGCGGATCGGCAAAGATAATATCGTAAGAAGTTTTGCAGTTTTCCAAAAATTTATAAACATCACTTTTGGTTGCAGCGATATCAAAATCATATTCTGATGAAACTTGTTTGATGAATTTAACGCAGCCGAAATCTCCATCAACAGAAGTAATGGGCGCGCTTCCGCGTGAAGCGAATTCAAAACTAATATTGCCTGTTCCCGAAAATAAGTCTAAAACTTTTAAACTGTCAAAACTAAAATGATTGTTCAAAACATTAAATAATGCTTCTTTACTCATGTCAGTTGTAGGTCTTACAGGAAGGTTTTTTGGCGGAAAAATGCGGCGTCCTTTGTATTTTCCAGAAATGATTCTCATGATTGAAATAAGATATAATGTTTTTGATTTTGTGCAGTAGAAAAATTATTTTTCTCTTGTAATGTGCTTACATCTAAGAAGGAAACATTACGAATGTATTTATACGCGATGGCATAAAAAGGGTCATTTTTTTCTATTGTACCTAACAATTCGAGTGGAAAAATCTCAGGATTTAAATTCGATTGCTCGGCTGTAAAAAGCAGGTAATAAATAAAATCTTCAGGTGTATTATATTCAAAAGAATTAAATAATAACAGTTTTTGATTTTGAACTACAATAATTTCAAAATGTTCCGGATTAAAATTAACGATCATTTTTTTATCATCGTTATTTCTTGAAGCATCAAGAATTTTTTCGACTAAAATGCTGTTAACATGTTTGTAATCAAAAGATCCGACATTGTCAATCAGGAAATTATTAATATTTACATATGGAATGTAAACTGCATTCATTTCGTAATTTGAAATGGTATCGAAGGTAAAAAAATCAGTTTCAAACACTTTTGTATTGTACTGTAAATAGCTGCCCAGATAATTTTCATCAAAAAGCGCAGTTGGAACAAAAGTGGAAAGATTGTTATTATGAATGACCATTATTTCGTCATACGTATCTTTTAGCTCTGGATACTTTTTGAAAGCATCACTAAACGATTCTTCGATTTTAGTCGCCTTTTTAGTGGGATCAAAATGAATTTCATTAAAAGAAGTAATGGTATTATTTAAGGTATCAAAACAACAAAAAGAAAATCCGGTCAGGGAAACCTGAATAGAAAGTTTTTTATAATTTTTTGATGTAATATTAGTATTTTGAAATGCCATAATTTGATTTTCAATTCGTTACCTGTTATAGTATCAAGAAAGAATTTAATTCGAACACAAACTTACAAATTAAAAAGCAAGAATAATAATTGCAATTTCAAAAAACAATTTTAAACAGATTTTAAGGTAATGTTAAGTTTTTTTCACCATATAAGCCATATAAGTTCAATTATGCAGAGGCGCATAGCAAGGCATCTTGTTAAAAGGAATTTAAGAATATGTAAATGCAGAAATTAAATGATCTTATATGGCTTATATGGTGGAAAATATTGATTTTTGACATTGAAATTGATATTTAAAAAACCGTACTTTGTAGTTCAATTTTACCCTATGAATTCAGCATTGTTTTACGGCATTTTACAAAGAAAATTTCCTTTTGCACCAACTCTGAAACAGGATATTTTTTTTCAAAAAATTGCCATTTTTTTAACCGAGCCTGCTAATGATACGATTTTTGTACTAAAAGGATATGCCGGAACCGGAAAAACAACGGTGATTTCGACTATTGTAAATAATTTAGGAGAAATTAATAAGAAGTATGTTTTGCTGGCGCCAACGGGCCGCGCGGCAAAAGTAATTGCCAATTACTCGAATACTCCTGCATTTACTATTCATAAAAAAATATATTTTCCTAAAAAATCTTCTGGTGGAGGCGTGGCTTTTACCAAACAGGTCAACAAACATAAAAACACGATTTTTATCGTCGACGAGGCTTCGATGATTTCGGATAGCAATTCTGATTCGAAATTGTATGATAACGGATCGCTTCTGGATGATTTGATTCAGTATGTTTATTCTGGAACCAATTGCAAAATGATTCTTTTAGGGGATACGGCTCAGTTGCCTCCGGTTAATTTAGATATTAGTCCTGCGCTTGATGTACATACTTTAAATGCCCATTATGACAAGGAAATTGAACATATAGAACTCGATGAAGTAATGCGTCAGGAAGAAAATTCAGGGATTTTATATAATGCGACTGAATTGCGTGAATTACTAAAAGATAGTTTTATTACCGAATTTAAATTTAACGTAAAAAAGTTCAAAGATATCGTTCGTTTAACCGATGGATATGATATTCAGGATGCCATTAATACGGCTTACAGCAATTATAGTATTGAAGATACGGCCTTTATTGTGCGCTCGAATAAAAGAGCCAATCAATACAACGAACAAATCAGAACCCGAATCTTGTTTAAAGAAAGTGAACTTTCGGTAGGTGATTTTTTAATGGTGGTAAAAAACAATTATTTCTGGCTGAAAGAAACCGATGAAGCCGGATTTATTGCCAACGGAGATATTATTGAAGTTTTGGAAATGTTCGGCATTAAAGAACTATACGGATTTACTTTTGCAAAAGTAAAAATTAGAATGGTCGATTATCCGGATCAAAAACCTTTTGAAACAGTTTTGCTTTTAGATACAATAAAAAGTGAATCTCCGTCATTAACTTATGAAGAATCCAATCGCTTGTACGAAGAAGTGATGAAAGATTATGAAGATGAAAGTACAAAATATAAGAAGTTTCAAAAAGTAAAAGAAAACGAATATTTCAACGGCTTGCAAGTGAAATTTTCCTATGCCATAACCTGTCATAAATCACAGGGAGGGCAATGGGATACCGTTTTTATAGAACAACCGTATTTACCAAACGGAATCGATCGTGATTACATTCGATGGCTGTATACAGCTATGACGCGTGCTAAAAATAAGTTATATTTGATTGGATTTAAAGACGAAAGTTTTGTAGATTAAAATAATATGACAACACTAAACGACTTACATTCGATTTCATCAACGTTTTCGAATACAGATAAAATGCCGGTTTTGTTTTTAGGACACGGAAGTCCGATGAATGCCATTGAAGAAAATCAGTTTGTGGCTGGTTTCCGAAAACTGGCTAAAACTTTGCCACAGCCAAATGCGATTTTGTGTATTTCGGCGCATTGGTTTACCAGCGGAACCAAAGTAACTTCGATGCAAATGCCAAGAACCATCCATGATTTTGGCGGTTTTCCGCAGGCACTTTTTGATGTTCAATATCCTGCAAAAGGAAGTCCTGAATTAGCCGTTGAAACTAAGAAAATATTAGAACCTGTAAGTGTTGATTTAGATGAACATTGGGGTTTAGATCACGGTGCCTGGAGCGTAATAAAACATTTATATCCGGAAGCAAATGTTCCGGTAATTCAGTTGAGTATTGATTATACCAAATCGGGACAATATCATTTTGAATTGGCTCAGAAATTACAATCACTGCGCCATAAAGGTGTTTTGATTATCGGAAGCGGAAACATCGTTCATAATCTTCGTTTAGTAGATTTCAGAAATTTTGACAAAGACAATTACGGTTTCGATTGGGCTATTGAAGCCAGAGAAACGGTAAATAATTATTTGTTAGATGGAAATTTTCAGCCTTTAATAGATTTCGAAAAGATGAGCAAAGCCGTTCAGATTGCAATTCCAACTCCTGATCATTATTTGCCTTTGTTGTACACTTTAGGTCTAAAAGAAAAATCAGAAGAGTTGAGTCTGTTCAATGATAAATTACTGGCGGGTTCGTTAAGTATGACTTCTGTAAAAATTATATAAAAAAAACTTTGTGATCCTTTGTGAATCTCTGTGGTAAAAATTATAACACAAAGCAGCAAAAGCTTCATAAAGAAGAAAATTTAAAATTATAAAAATGAAAATAATAGCTGTAATTCCGGCGCGATATGCCTCAACACGTTTTCCTGCAAAACTAATGCAGGATTTAGGAGGTAAAACGGTAATTCTACGGACATACGAAGCCTCTGTAGCAACAAACTTATTTGATGATGTATTTGTTGTTACTGACTCTGATTTGATCTTTAAGGAAATTGTTTCAAATGGTGGAAAAGCCATTATGAGTATCAAAGAACATGAATCAGGAAGTGACCGAATTGCGGAAGCCGTAGCGAGTTTAGATGTTGATATTGTAGTGAATGTTCAGGGAGATGAACCTTTTACAGAAGCTGGTCCCTTAGAGCAAGTTCTAGCTGCTTTTAAGAATGATGAAGATCGCAAAGTAGATTTAGCTTCTTTAATGCGCGAAATTACGAATGAAGAGGAAATCAATAATCCAAATAATGTAAAAGTGGTGGTAGATCAATCGCAGTTTGCTTTGTATTTTTCACGTTCTGTAATTCCATATCCGAGAGACAAAGAGGTTGGTGTTCGTTACTTTCAGCACATCGGAATTTATGCATTCAGAAAACAGGCCTTGTTAGACTTTTATAGCTTGCCAATGAAATCTTTGGAGGCTTCTGAGAAATTAGAGCAACTTCGTTATTTGGAATTCGGAAAACGTATAAAAATGGTCGAAACAACTCATGTTGGAATCGGTATTGATACTGCTGAAGATTTAGAAAAGGCGAGGGCTATTTTGGCTTCTAAATAGTTTGATTCTAATGAAAAATGGTACGAGGATGGTGCGGAATTTTTTAAGAACTAAGCTTTCTTTTGAAAACTAGCTCCTTAAAATCGGAATCATAAATTTTAGACATTAAGTTTTTAATCTAAAATCTAAACTCAGAAATCTAAAATAAAAAAAGCTCCAAATATTGGAGCTTTTTTTATATCAAAAATCAAACTAAATCCTTAGTATAAATCAGGAAATTTAGAAGGATTAACTTCATGCATCATGCTGTATACTTTTTCGAAAATATCTTCGGCAGAAGGTTTAGAGAAATAGTCACCATCAGTTCCGTAAGCCGGTCTGTGCGCTTTTGCAGCCAATGTTTGTGGTTTGCTGTCTAAATGAACATAAGCATCTTGCTCTTCCAGAATTTGTTGTAAGATAAAAGCAGAAGCTCCACCGGGAACATCTTCGTCGATTACTAACAAACGATTTGTTTTTGCAATACTTTTTACAATATCCTTATTGATATCGAATGGAAGTAAAGACTGAATATCAATAACTTCGCAATCAATTCCTAGATCTAATAATTCGGTTGCCGCTTGTTCTACTAATCTTAAAGTTGAACCGTATGAAACTAAAGTAATATCTGAACCTTCTTTTAATGTTTCAACCACCCCAATTGGCGTTTTGAACTCACCAAAATTCAAAGGTGTTTTTTCTTTTAAACGGTATCCATTCAAACATTCAATTACCAAAGCTGGTTCATCAGTTTCTAAAAGAGCGTTATAGAATCCTGCAGCCTGAGTCATGTTTCTTGGAACCAAAACATGAATTCCGCGAATAGCGTTGATAATCATTCCCATTGGAGAACCAGAATGCCAGATACCTTCTAAACGATGTCCACGCGTTCTAATGATTAACGGTGCTTTTTGTTTTCCAACAGTTCTGTATTGTAATGTAGCCAAATCATCACTCATGATCTGGATCGCATATAATAGATAATCTAAATACTGAATTTCAGCAATTGGACGTAAACCTCTCAAAGCCATTCCGATTCCCTGACCAACGATAGTTGCTTCACGAATTCCGACATCGGCAACACGAAGTTCTCCGTATTTTTCCTGCATGCCTTCTAAACCTTGGTTTACATCACCAATGTTTCCAACATCTTCACCAAAAATTAGTGTTTCAGGATATTTGGTAAACAAAGCGTCGAAATTATCACGTAGGATCATTCGACCATCTGAATCCGGTTTTGCATTTTCTGCATATTCCGGAAGTACTTTTTCTACAGAGAATACATTCAAATCTGAATCAGAATGCAAATGACTGCTGAATCTTGGTTGCGTTTTTGAAATGTACTCCGTAATCCAGTTTGATAACAAAACTTTACTGTTTGGTACTTCTACAAAACGTAATATTTTGCGCGCTATAACCAACATTTCCTTTTTTAAAGGCGATTTGATAGCGCTTAATTCTGAAATATATTTTCTTATTCTTTCTTTATGATTGATGCTTGCTTCTGCAATTTGCTCCAATAATGCCAAAAGGTTTTTTTGATCTTCAATAATCGGGTTGATGAAAGAATTCCAAGCCTCTTTTTTAGCTTCAAGAACTTCTTTTTTCAATTCAAAATCAATTTCTGAAAGTTCTTCAGGAGATGCAATATTGATGGCAATCATCCATAAACGCATCTGACGAATACAGTCGAAATCTCTTTCCCAAGCCAATCTTTCTCCATTTTTATAACGTTCGTGAGAACCTGAAGTCGAATGCCCTTGTGGTTGTGTTAACTCATTTACGTGAATTAAAACCGGAATATGTTCTTCGCGGGCAATGGCGCCGGCACGTTCGTAAGTCGAAACTAGTTCAGCATAGTCCCAGCCTTTAACTCTAAAAATTTCATATCCTTTAGAATCTTCATCACGTTGATATCCTTTAAGGATTTCAGAGATGTTTTCTTTGGTTGTTTGATGCTTAGCGTGAACCGAAATTCCGTATTCATCATCCCAAACGCTCATTACCATCGGAACTTGTAGAACTCCTGCAGCATTTATTGTTTCGAAAAACAACCCCTCAGAAGTACTCGCGTTACCAATAGTTCCCCAAGCCACTTCGTTTCCATCTACAGAGAATTTGTCTTTGATTTTGATGCCATCGACATTTCTGTAAATTTTAGAAGCCTGTGCCAATCCCAATAATCTTGGCATTTGTCCGGCTGTAGGAGATATATCTGCGCTTGAATTTTTTTGTTTTGTCAGGTCTTTCCAGGATCCGTCTTCGTTTAAACTGTGCGTTACAAAGTGTCCGCCCATTTGTCTTCCGGCTGACATTGGATCAAAATCTAAATCGGTATGACCATATAAACCTGCGAAAAACTGTTTTGGAGTTAATTCGCCAATCGCCATCATAAAAGTCTGATCGCGGTAGTATCCGGAACGGAAATCCCCATTTTTGAAGGCTTTTGCCATTGCAAGCTGTGGAACTTCTTTTCCGTCACCAAATATTCCAAATTTGGCTTTTCCGGTCAATACTTCTTTACGACCTAAAAGGCTACATTCACGGCTGGTTACTGCAATTCTGTAGTCGTTTAATACTTCAGTTTTGAAATCCTCAAATGTTAATGTAGTATTGTTTTTTTCTGTAATCATAATCTGGAATGGTCATGTTGAGACTGCGAAATTACTTAAAAACAATCAATAATCATAATTCTTTAAAATAAATATAATTTAATTATTTGTATTTAAAATCAAAAAACTACGTATTTTATTTATGTTATTTTAAATAAAAAACATAATTTAATAATAATAATGCATCTTTTTGATTAAAATTTATTCAATTAAAACCATTTTCGGGTAAAAAGATTGACTAATGTTTTAGGTGATAATGTTATAACAAATCTTATTTTTTCGTTATATTTTGTTTGCGTGATTTCCCATCCGTTATTTGAATAGACCGGAAAATAGAGTTCAAAATAGTCCGGAACCAGATTTAAACGAACTCCGGTATCATAAACAAAATCGGCACTTTGATGCTTACTTTTCATAAAACCAATATCACCGTACATTTCAACCCAGTTCCAAACAGAGTAACTTGCATTTAATGTTGTCATCCACTGGTTAGCGAATGAGGGTTCGATTTTGGACTTAAAACCACCTTCAGCCATCACAAACTGCTGACTAAAAAAACCGCTGCTTTCAGATCTTCCATAAAAATTATAATCAAACATATAATCTGTTGGACGATCTAGACCAAAACTAAAATAATCCGAATCTGTTTTGTTATAAAGAAAAGTTCCGGCATACATTCTCAGATTTAGTTTATGGTTGTTCTCAAACAATCTTCTATATTCAATTTCTGCAGCTACTTTTCCAAAATCTCCAGAAAACTGAACATCTGTCATGAAATTAAAATGATTGATTAATTCTGTTTTTGTATTCGAATAGCGCAAATTGAAAATAGAATAATTTGTTGGTGAATTATCAGTAATATATTCACTTGCCTCTCGATTTACAATAACCTCGCGCAATAAGAAAAGTTGTTTTCTGTTGTCTCTGAAATTTTTCTCGCGAATGCGGAATTGCACCATTGGATTCAATCTCAAATACGTTGCATCCGGCGCGTAGTGAAAATAATTCTGACTAATCGAATAACGTATATTATAGAGTGTACTGTTTCGATAATATTGGCTCCATGAAAATGCCGATGAACCAGAAATTGTTCCTGCATTTATAGAATATGCCGGATTGATATCAAACGTAAAAGGTTTGTCTAAAATGGTTTTATTATGAAAACGAATTCCAGGCGTCAAACCATCGTATAAATTATAATTAAGTGTCGGAATATATAAAATCTGATTGTAATAAGGGTCTTCCAGATCTTTGGCAAAATTAAATTTGATCGGGCGATTGACAATAACTACATTTTTTAACGATTTCCAGTTGTTTCTTTGGTTGTATTCCGGAACCTCATTGTCGTAATTAATGACAATTTTATCTGCATTTTTTCGATCAAAGTTATAAACCGAATCATTTTTTGTGGGTTCAATCCAGGTTTTAAAAACGACTTCATTTTTCTTAATTCCATAAATCGGAACTGGAGCATAAATTCCCGTTTTATTTTTGATCTGAAATTGTATACTGTCTTTGGTTCGCGAAACATTGGTGAATTTATAATCGATAATTTCGCGAGAATCAATAATAGTCTCAAAAAACCAATTGATTTTTTTTGGACTATTTTTTGTTAATATGGCTTCAAAGTCAAAGCGGTTTGTCTGCTCTTTTTTATTCAGATTATAAAATTCCTGAACACTTTCAGGCACAATATTATGATTCAGATAATCATCTAAATAACTCAAGCTTAAACCTGCACGATATTTACTGGCAATTTGTTCGTTGAATTTTATCAGCTTATTTTTTGGATCTCCAAGAGGCTGATCCAGGTTTTTTCGTGCCATCAGCATATAATAATAGCTGTACTGCTCGTTGAAAGTTATATTGGTAATGTTGTAACTTTTAAAGAGTTTCATGTCAGAAAGTCTACCCAGCATTTTCTGATCCAAATGATGTTCTTCCATGTATTTCATCATGGTATAGATCTGAATTCCGTCATAAACCCAATTATCCCTTCTTGGATCAAGACGTAAACTATTCTTGAGATAATTGTTGAGGTAGGTTTTTAAAAAAGTAATCTCAAAGATAAATTCATCTGTAAACGGACTAATAAAGGATGGTAATTGATTTAATCCATAAAACGGATTTCGATCATAATCAACCTGAGAAACCGTGATTCTTTTGTGTGGATATTTTCCAATAAATTCATTGGCAAAAGTTGCTACTCTGTCGATAACAATAGCTTTTTGAATGTCGTTAAGTTTTTTCGTTTTTAAATCTGAAAGCACTTCTAAGTCTCCCATAGTATAACTTCTGAAACTATTTTGTTTTTCAATAAATAAATTAAAATCAGTTCTATTAGTTCCATAAAAAGAATAGGTACTATAAGAAGAATTGGAATCATCTTTTGAAACAGAATCCAAATCGGTGGTAATCGAATAATTACTTGGGATCTTTATTTCAACTTTGTAATCTGTGCTGGTATTAGCAATATCATCCAGATTAAAATTGTTATTTTTTACAAAATGATGGCTTTCAAATCGGGCAGGACTTATAAACCAGTTTTTCAGGTTCATTCCTCCATTTTGATCAAAGCCATAATGCGTAAATTTAGCACTAGGAATTTTAGAAATATAAGTAAGATGTAGATCGATTTTTTCACCTGGAGATAATTTTCGATTCAGCTTAACAACAATGAAATCAGGATTTTTATCGGTTCTTTGCCATTCCAAAGCCAAATTATCAGAACCTGTCAAACTCAAAATGGTCGTATTTCCTCTTTCCTCTGGTTTGGCAACATGAAAACCTCTGTAAAATTCATCTGAAAAACGTTTGGCCAAAGGTGTATTTTTATCTGAAAAAGCATTGTTCCAGTCATTCAAAACAATTGAGTCCAAAGAGTCATTTGAGGTGTTGTAATACGTAATATCCTGTCTTATATTCAGTGTTTTAAGTTCAAGATTAACCGCCACATCCATCTTAGACTGATGTTGTGCATATTGTTTTATTGAACTGAATAAAACTAAAATGAAGAATATGAATTTATAAAATGATTTCAAGGATGACTCGGGATAATTTAGCGTATACTTTAAGTTACGAATGTAAAGTCGTTTTGGTTTTTTGTAAAAATAGCATAAAAAAAGCTGTTTTAAAAAACAGCTTTCAATTTTTGTGATACTTAACGTTATTTATTCATTTAAACAATTTGTTTTCCTTTTATTAAAGTTAGAGTAACTTAAAATGCGATATAATTTAAAAATTAGAAATTTGGACTTAAATCGTACTTTTTATAGAATTTATCTAAAACATCAACTACTTCATCTTCAGTATCTACGATTTTGAATAAGTTTAAATCTTCAGGACTTACGGTATGCATTTTTTCAACTAGAACAGTTTTGACCCATTCGATCAACCCTGACCAGAATTCAACACCCACTAGAATAATTGGGAATTTTCCAATTTTCTTAGTTTGGATTAAGGTAATCGCTTCAAACATTTCGTCCAAAGTCCCAAAACCTCCAGGCATTACTACAAATCCCTGAGAGTATTTTACAAACATTACTTTTCTAACAAAGAAATAGTCAAAATTCAGGTTTTTATCGTGGTCGATATAAGGATTAAAATGCTGTTCAAAAGGCAATTCGATGTTCAGACCAACCGAAGTTCCGCCACCTAAGTGCGCACCTTTATTTCCAGCTTCCATAATTCCGGGACCACCTCCTGTAATTACACCATAGCCGGCTTTACTAATTTTATAAGCAATTTTCTCCGCCAATAAATAGTACTTATCATCTGGTTTTGTTCTCGCTGATCCAAAAATCGATACACAAGGACCAATACGCCCCATGCTTTCGTAACCGTTTACAAATTCGGACATGATTTTAAAAATCGCCCAGCTGTCATTGGTTCTAATTTCATTCCACGTTTTTTGTTTCAAACGATCCTGAATTACTTTATCCTCATCATTATCAAAATCTTCTAATCTCATTTTAGGTATTTTAATTATTATATTTTTATTTCTAGCTGTGTCGTTATAAATATACTCAAAAGAAGGAGCTGTTTCCTGCTGTCCACTATATCTTTTGTGCCGAACTCCGGCACAAAAGGATGCCGTTGCCATCAGGGTTAAGGCACTCATTTTCAAAAGAAGAATCCGTTACTAATAGGTTTGTTCTTCAATTGATTTCGTAATAGGGCTTTTTACTTTTCCGGTATGCTCTGTTGTCTTAGATTCTATAAGCATTATTAGACATTCCTCAACAGATGAAACCCGGTGATTTATTCCTTTTTTTACGACGAATATTTCACCTTTCTTCATAGTGAATGATGACTCGTTTTCAATTTCCATTAAAAGTTCACCATCAACAATATAAAATAATTCGTCTTCATTTTCGTGATTATGCCAAGGTATTTCCTGACCTTTTATTTTAGCCACCTTTATGTATTGATCGTTTACTTCATCAATTATTTTAGGCGAAAAATATTGGTCTACGTTACTGAACTTGTCTTTTAGATTCATAGATTTTATATTAGTCCTTACCGAAATCAAAAGTTTTTTCAAAAACGGCTAGCTAAATTAAGTCTTTTTTTGAGAATTGTCACAAGAATGTCCATTTATTAATTTAAATGTAACAATTAAGATTTTAGGGTTTTCGTTTGAGACTAATTAACAATGACTTAGAAAAAGTTGCTTAAATAATTTGAAAGTCAATACTATTTATTTTTTGAGTCTAGTTTTCCAAATTTCGGGATTACGACTAGTATGAAATAGGGCATAAATTTCAACAACGAATGACTCTTCGTTAATTGAGTAATGTATAATAAAAGGAAATTTTTTAACAACCAGACATCTTATGTCGGAATAACGTATTGAACAGCTGTATGGATTATTTTTTAACGAATTTATTTGCAATTTTACTTGTTTGTGAAATCGAATTCCTAAATCATTTAATGCATTATTATACCAAATGACAATTTCGCGAAGATCATTTAAGCATCTTCATCGATTTTAATTCTATACTTTTCCAAGAAATTACTAAATAATATTATCAGCAACTTGATCCCAATCTAACATTCTTTCAGGATATACTTTACTTTTTTTAATTCGATCTAAAACAATTTCCTGATGTTCTGTTGGAATTTCTATTCCTTCTTTCCAAATAGCCTCATTTAGTTTTAATTTTTCAGATGGCGATAATTGTTTCACAACCTAAGAGTTAGTCAAAATCTAAATCTACTTTTAAAGTCAAACTGTTCATAATCCTAATTATTCATTATTAAGAATTCTATTTTAAATCAATACTAAGTTAGCTCTTTTTTCAAAAACTTAGCCGTATAGCTTTTTTTATTTTTCGCTACTTCTTCAGGAGTTCCTTTGGCGATCAATTGTCCGCCGCCTTTTCCGCCTTCAGGACCAATGTCAATAATATAATCAGCAAGTTTGATTACGTCCATATTATGTTCAATAACCAGAATTGTATTTCCTTTATCAACCAGTTTGTTGATTACATCCATTAAAACGCGAATGTCTTCAAAATGCAATCCTGTGGTTGGTTCATCTAGTATATAAAACGTATTTCCGGTATCTTTTTTAGACAACTCTCCTGCAAGTTTAATACGTTGCGCTTCACCTCCGGAAAGTGTTGTACTTTGTTGACCAAGTGTAATATATCCTAAGCCAACATCCTGAATGGTTTTTACTTTTCTGTAGATTTTCGGGATATTTTCAAAAAATGGTACTGCTTCATCAACCGTCATATTCAATACATCAGAAATTGATTTTCCTTTGTATCGAATTTCCAATGTTTCTCTGTTGAAACGTTTTCCCTGACAGGTTTCACATTCTACGTAAACGTCTGGTAAAAAGTTCATTTCGATTGTTCTAACTCCAGAACCTTCACAGGTTTCGCAACGTCCGCCTTTTACGTTAAAACTAAAACGTCCGGCTTTGTAACCACGAATCATACTTTCAGAAGTCATCGTAAACAGGTTTCTGATTTCAGTAAAAACTTCAGTATAAGTCGCGGGATTCGAACGTGGTGTTCTTCCAATCGGACTTTGATCAATATCAATTACTTTATCGATATGTTCTAAACCTTCAATTTTTTTATAAGGCTGTGGTTTTTTCACACCATTAAAATAATAGGCGTTTAAAATCGGGTAGAGCGTTTCGTTTATCAAAGTAGATTTTCCGCTTCCTGAAACTCCAGTCACACAAATCAATTGCCCTAAAGGCAATTCAATAGAAACATTTTTTAGGTTGTTTCCTGTCGCTCCGGTTAGTTTTAAAAACTTACCATTTCCTTTACGACGCTCTTTTGGAATCTCCAGTTTCATTGTACCATTCAAATACTGAGCGGTAATCGTATTCGATTTTAAAGTTTCAGCCGGAGTTCCAATACTAATAATTTCTCCACCGTATTTTCCTGCTTTCGGACCAATATCAATTACATAATCTGCAGTTTCGATCATGTCTTTATCGTGTTCAACAACAATAACAGAGTTTCCAATGTCACGTAATTGTTCTAGTGATTTAATAAGTTTTTCATTGTCTCTTTGGTGTAAACCAATACTCGGTTCATCCAAAATATATAAAACCCCAACCAACTGCGAACCAATTTGAGTAGCCAAACGTATACGTTGTGCTTCACCACCAGAGAGTGATTTTGAACTTCGGCTTAAAGCCAAATAATTCAAACCGACATTCATCAGGAAGTTCAAACGATCTTTAATTTCTTTCACAACTTCAGAAGCAATCAAAAGTTGTTTGTCTGTTAAATGGCTATTCAAATCCTGAAACCAGGCTGTTAAGTCAGAGATATCCATATCACACAATTCGGTGATATTTTTATCATTTACCCTGAAAAATTGCGCTTCTTTTTTCAGACGTGAACCTTCACAAACCGGACAATTCACTTCGTCCATAAAATCTTTTGCCCAACGTTTTATCGTTGTAGAAGCACTTTCGTCATATTGATTTTTGATGAAATGAGAGATTCCTTCAAAATCAATTTTATAATCGCGGGTAACCCCTAAATCCTTTGAGTTTACGGTAAATTTATCTTTTCCGCCATGAAGAATCATATCCATTGCTTCTGCTGGAATTTTCTCAATCGGATCCGTAATTTTAAATCCGAATTTTTCTCCAATAACTTCCAGTTGCTTGAAAATCCAGGAAGATTTATATTCGCCAAGTGGTGCAAAACCTCCAGATTTAATAGATAATTTAGGATTCGGAATAATTTTTTTGATATTGATTTCGTGAACCGTTCCCAATCCGTTACAATGCGGACAAGCTCCTTTTGGAGAGTTGAAAGAGAATAAATTCGGCTCCGGATTTTGATACGAAATTCCAGTGGTAGGACACATTAAATTTCTACTGAAATAACGTACTTCATTGGTGTCCTGATCTAAAATCATCAGTACATTCTCGCCGTGATGCATCGCAGTATTAATACTTTCAGATAATCTTTTTTGATTCTCTTCAGTATCTTCAATCAACATTCTGTCGACTACAATTTCAATATCATGGGTTTTATAACGATCCAGTTTCATTCCTGAAACCAAATCCTGAACCTCGCCATTTACGCGAACTTTCAGAAAGCCTTGTTTGGTGATTTGTTGGAATAATTCGGCATAATGTCCCTTTCTGGCTCGAATAATGGGTGCCAAAATATTAATGCGTTTTCCGTTAAAATCTTCCATGATCAAATCTTTAATCTGATCATCAGAATAAGAAACCATTTTTTCGCCAGTGTTGTAACTGTAAGCGTCAGCTCCACGAGCGTATAAAAGTCTTAAGAAATCATATATTTCAGTAATAGTTCCAACGGTCGAACGCGGACTTTTACTGGTTGTTTTTTGTTCGATTGCAATAACCGGCGAAAGTCCGTCAATTTTATCCACATCAGGACGTTCTAGCCCGCCAAGAAACTGTCTGGCATAAGCCGAAAAAGTCTCCACATAACGACGTTGTCCTTCAGCATAAATCGTATCAAATGCCAAAGATGATTTTCCCGAGCCTGATAAACCGGTAATTACAACCAGTTTTTCACGCGGAATTGAAATATCGATATTTTTTAGATTATGAACTCTTGCACCAAGAACTTCAATAGTATTGTCTTTTTCTAACATAATTTTGAGCAAAACGCAAAGTTACCACTTTGATTTGTTCTTTTAATACTAGACTACAAAACTTTATGTTACAATTAGTAACAAAAAACGCTAATTAGATTTGATGTTGTTTGTTGCTAAAATTTTATCAAAAGTATCTTCTTTACCGACTTTTTTCAGATCAGCATATATCATCTGAATGATTTTTTCGGCATCTGCTCTGTATGGTGATTTTTGTTCAATATACAAATTATAAGCTTTGCACATATTATCAAGGCCTTTTTCAGGATCGTTTAAGTGAAGCGCATACATTTGCCCAATTGATCACATGTTGATTGAAATTCTTCTCTGCATGTTAAGTCAATATTCCACATAATCCTACAAAGATAATTCTCTAATGTCGGATAAATAAAATTTTTAACCTATCCGATATTAAGCTTATTCAATTGTCATAGAACGCAACTTCATTCTATACGCTTCAAGTGCTATAGATTTGGAAATGAAGCCGTAATATTTTTCATTTCGTAAAACAGGAAGAAAGGCTGTTTTTGATTTTTCGAATTTACTCATCACAATTTCCATACTGTCATAAGAAGAAATAGTAGCCGATGGCGTCTTCATGACATCTTTAATCAGCGTATATTTTACGCGGTAGGTGTTAAAAATAATTTCGCGGATATCATTAAAATGAACTACACCAACCAATTCTTTTTCATTATTTACTACAGCAAAAACAACTTGATTGGAGTGCGAAATGAGATCAACTAATTTAGTTAGGTTTTCTTCCGGATGAACAGTCAGGTAATCGCATTGAATGATAGTATCAATATCCAAAGTGGATAAGATATTGGAGTCTTTATTACTTGTAAAAGCGTGCCCTTTTTTAGCCAGACCTTTTACATCAAGTGAATATTTTTCAAAACGTTTCGAGATTGCAAAACTTATAGAAGAGACAATCATTAGAGGAATCATTAAACTATAACCTCCGGTAATTTCTGCAATTAAGAATATTGCGGTTAATGGAGCGTGAAATAATCCGCTCAAAATACCCGCCATTCCAACCATTGTAAAATTACTGATTGGTAATTTTGATAAACCAATCATGGTTACAAATTTCGAAAAAAAGAAACCTAGATAAGACCCTAAAAATAGAGAAGGAGCAAAGTTTCCTCCGTTTCCTCCACTACCAATAGTTAAACCTGAAGCGAAAACTTTTACCATCATCGTGCATCCAACGAAAAGAAGTAAGACCCATTGGTTGTTTCTAAAATCTCCAAATAAGGTATTGTCCAGAATTTTACCCGGATCAGCCTCAGATAAGGTTTTAATACTTTCATAACCCTCACCAAAAAGCGTTGGAAAAACAAAAATAAGTAAGGCCAGTAATGAAGAACCAATTAATGCTTTTTTGTAAGCACCCATTTTCAAGTGTGCAAAATAATGCTCTACTTTTTGGAAATTTCTAGCGTAATAAACGGCTATAAAGCCAGTTAAAATACCAAGAATAACATAAAACGGAATATTATGATAATTGAAAGCTTCTTGTTTTTTGAAGGACAATAAAATAGTTTCATCCAGAACAATTGCAGAAACCAAAGCACCGGTGGCCGCTGAAATCATGATGGGAGTAAAGGCAGAAATACTGACATCAACCAATAAAACTTCTATAGCGAATAAAACTCCGGCAATAGGTGCATTAAAAGCGGCTGCAATTCCCGCAGCGACCCCACAGCCAATAAGTAATGTTCTGTCTTTATATTGTAATTTATAATTTTGGGCAAAGTTAGAGCCAAACGCAGCTCCTGTAACCACGATTGGGCTTTCAAGACCTGCAGAGCCTCCTAAGCCAACCGTTAAGGAACTGGTTACAATTTGGGCATACATTTGTTTTCTCGGAATAATACTGGCTTTTTTAGCGACAGCATATAAGATTTGAGAAGTCCCTTTTTCGATGGTTCCGTTAAGGACTTTTTTGACAACAAAAACAGTAAGCAGAATACCAATAATAGGCAAGATACTGTTGATAAAACTCAATTTTAAAATAGCATTGATATAAGTTGCAAAAGAGAAAACGCTATGGGCAAAAGTTTTTAAAACGATTACCGCCAAAGAGCATGAAATACCAATTAAAACACTTGATAAAAAAATAAACTGCTTTGGTGTCATTAAGGACTGTGCCAAAGCAATAACGCTTTCTAGTTTTCTAAAATATTTTTTTAGCATTCTGTCTGTAAAAATTAGGGGAATAGTGCAAATTTAGCTTATAACATTCAAAATTGTATGATTTTTATTTAAAATCTATTTTAATTTAAAACCCCACTGCAGTATCATCACCCCTAAAATCGGCTCCTGCTTCTAAAGTTTTGTTTGGAAGTACCAAAATAGCATCTACTTTACCAATTATTGGCGTTGGATTCTCATTAATTAAATAGCCTTTCGCTTTAAGCTTATTGATCGTAGTGTTATCAAAAGTACCAGGTTCAAAAGTAATAAGATCTGGTAACCATTGATGATGAAATCTTGGTGCATTTACAGCTTCCTGCATACTCAATTTGTATTCATATACATTCAAAATAGTTTGCAAAACCGATGTTATAATGGTAGAACCTCCGGGAGTGCCCACCACCATAAAAAGTTTTCCATCTTTCTCAACAATTGTCGGAGTCATTGAACTCAACATTCTTTTTTGAGGTGCGATGCTATTGGCTTCATTTCCAACTAAACCAAACATATTAGGAGATCCTGGTTTGGCACTAAAATCGTCCATTTCATTGTTTAAAAAGAAACCCAATTCATCACAATAATATTTAGAGCCGTAACCGTCATTTAGGGTTGTGGTTGCCGCAATTGCATTTCCGAATTTATCAACTATAGAATAATGAGTAGTCTCTGTACTTTCATTGTAAGTTACTTTTCCTTCTTTTATTTCTGAGGATAAACTGGCTTTGTCAACATTAAAAGTGGACATTCGGTCTTTCAAATAATCTCCGGAAAGTAATGCGTTTACAGGAATTTTTATAAAATCAGGATCGCCTAAAAACTGACTTCTGTCTGCGTAGGCTCTTCTTTCTGCTTCCACAATGACCTGAATGGCTTCGGGAGAATTATGTCCCATTTTTGCCAAATCATAAGGAGCAATCATTTTTAGAATTTGAGCCAGACAGATTCCCCCGCTGCTTGGTGGAGACATTGAAGTAATCTTTAAATCTTTATAAGTAAATTGAAGTGGTTTTCTCCATTTTGCTTCATATTTAGACAAATCTTCCAAAGTGATAATTCCACCGTTTTTCTGAAGATACTCAACTAAGATTTTAGCCGTTTCACCTTTATAAAATTCATTTCTGCCATTCTTAGAAATTCGTTTTAGAGTCTTGGCAAGTGCCGGATATTTAATAGTGTCTTTTTCTTTAAAATTAGTTGCTAACAAAGTGGTTGACCCATTTACTTTTACAATAGCATCACGATAATCATTTAGACTTTTTTCTTGTTTTTTGGTAACTATAACGCCCCTCTCGGCTAAAGCAATGACAGGTTTTAAAATTTCGGATATCGGCATCGAGCCAAATTTTCTATGAACTGCAAAAACGCCTGCCACCGTTCCCGGAACACCAATTGCCAAAGCAGTTTCAGTACTTTTTCCCTTAATTACATTTCCATCCTGATCTAAAAACATATCTTTTGATGCTGCTAAAGGTGCCTTTTCGCGATAGTCTAATGACCCAACTTCCCCACTAGCTTTTCGATAAACCATAAAACCACCACCACCAATATTTCCGGCAAACGGAAAAGCAACGGCAAGAGCTAATTCAGTTCCAACCATTGCATCAAAAGCATTTCCTCCTTTTTTCATAATATCAGCACCTATTTTAGATGCCTCTTCTCTTGCCGAAACGACCATGGCTTTTGAAGTAACCAGTCCGGTTGGATTTTGTTGCGCAAAACTAAAAACGGAAATAAATGAGAATAAGAATGTAATTTTTTTCATAGAGGAGAAAATATTGGTTTTATAGAATCAATTGATTTTATAAGGAAAGTAATTTTTGTTTGGCCTGAAGTTGCATTTCTCCAAAGAAAGTCGTGAATTCCTGCTCAAATTCGGCGTAGAATTCTTTAAGCTCTTCACTGGCAAATTGCATCTTAGAAAGGTTTTTCGACCTTCGATCCATTTGGGTTAAAATCTGACGAATGCCGTCCACTGTTCGATAACTTAAAAGCCAGTTTCTTTCGATCATATAAGGCATCAGATCTTGTGTTTTTTCAGTCAGAATATCATAATTGGTATGAAGTGAATTGTAGAATCTATTGATGAAATCTTCTAGTTTTTCACCAGAATAGTTGCTCCAGTTTTTAGCTAAAAAATGATCGTAAACAATGTCTACAATCACGCCCGCATAGTGATGGTATTTTTCATGTAACCGTTTGGTACTTTGTCTAAAAACATCATGCGAATCTGTATAAGTATCTATAAAACGGTGTAATATAATCCCTTTTTGAACATCCTTAGGAAAATGTTCAAACTGTTTTCCACGAATACCGTCCGCCATAAAATTACCGATTTTGATCAAATCATTATCACCTGAAAGATATATGTGGGCTAGGAAGTTCATTTTTTTTATAAGGTACTAAGGTTCTAAGTTGCTAAGATTCTAAGGTTATTTACTAAAGTATACTTTTTATAATTACTAAGTTTCTAAGCTTATTTAGTAAAAGTATGAAAACTTTTTGACATCGTTTAAAGAATGATAATGGCTTTAAACTTAAAACTTGTAATCTTAGAACCTTAATAACTTTTTTTACAAGAACCTTAGTAACTTTTCTATATTTGTAAATAAAAATAACCATATCTCAAAAAAATGACTTTAATAAAATCAATATCCGGAATTCGCGGAACTATAGGAGGAAAAGTTGGTGATAACCTGACTCCGGTTGATGCTGTAAAATTTGCATCAGCTTATGGAACTTTTCTGAAAAACAATACTCCAAAAGAGAAATTAACGGTTGTGATTGGTCGTGATGCCAGAATTTCTGGTCCGATGATTCATAATCTTGTAGTAAATACGTTGATAGGTTTAGGAATTAATGTAATTGATCTTGGACTTTCAACAACACCAACGGTAGAAGTTGCTGTACCATTAGAAAAAGCAGATGGAGGAATTATTCTAACGGCTTCTCACAATCCAAAACAATGGAATGCTTTAAAATTATTGAATGAAAAAGGAGAATTTTTAAGCGGAGCCGAAGGAGCAAAAATTCTTGAAATTGCAGAGGCAGAAGCTTTCGATTTCTCTGATGTTGATAATTTGGGAGAAATTACAGTGAATGATGCTTATATGGATATTCATATCGACGAGGTTTTAAACTTGCCTTTGGTTGATGTTGAAGCTGTAAAAGCAGCTAAGTTTAAAGTTGTTGTTGACGGAGTAAATTCTTCTGGTGGAATTATTATTCCGAAATTATTAGAATTAATGGGCGTTGAAGTAGTAAAATTATATTGCGAACCAAACGGACATTTTCCTCATAATCCGGAACCTTTGAAAGAACATTTGACTGATGTTTCAGAATTGGTAGTTAAAGAAAAAGCACATTTAGGAGTTGTAGTTGATCCGGATGTTGACCGTTTGGCTTTCATCTGCGAAGACGGAGAAATGTTTGGAGAAGAATATACATTAGTGGCCTGTGCCGATTATGTTTTGAGTAAAACTCCAGGAAATACAGTTTCAAATATGTCATCATCACGTGCTCTACGTGACGTTACTAAAGCGCATAACGGAAACTACGAAGCAAGCGCTGTAGGAGAGGTGAATGTAGTGGAGTTGATGAAGAAAAATAACGCTATTATTGGTGGTGAAGGAAACGGTGGAATTATCTATCCTGAATCTCACTACGGACGTGATAGTTTGGTTGGAGTGGCGCTATTCTTAACGCATTTGGCAAATAAGAAAATGTCAGTTTCGGCATTACGCGCTTCCTATCCGGAGTATTATATGAGCAAAAATAAAATTGAATTAACACCACAAATTGATGTTGATGCTATTTTGGTTGCCATGACTGAAAAATATAAAAACGAAGATATTACTACGATTGATGGTGTAAAAATTGATTTCGCTACAGAATGGGTTCATTTAAGAAAATCAAACACAGAGCCGATTATTCGTATCTACACTGAAGCTCCTTCTCAGGAAAAAGCTGATGTTTTAGCCCTTCGAATTATAGATGAAATAAAAGCAATTGCCGGAATTTAGTTAGAAAAGATTCTAAGATACTAAGGTTTTAAGATTTTTAAATCTGTTTCAAACAAAAAACTCTTTCATTAAGTTGAAAGAGTTTTTTTTTGGAATTATTTTAGAGAGTTGGTTATTCGTTTTTGATGATTTTTATCGATTTTTTAACTGTGCCATAAGTGGCTATTACTATATAAACTCCTGTTGAAAGTTTATCCCCAATTTTAATATCTTCATTTGTAAAATGATCATTTGATGAATAACATAAAATACCTTTCATGTCGATAATCTTCAAATTTAAAGGTTCAGTCACGTCTGCTTTTATATGAAGTGTTGCTTGTGTTTTAATTGGATTTGGATAAACAGTAAAGAAATCTTTCTCAAGAATTGGATCGTTTACACCTAAGTTAGCTGCAGTAACATCAATAAAGTTAAAATTCATATCATCTGATTTAAACTTGATTTTCAGATAGACTTCTCCTTTGGGTAGTGTAACCCCGCTTACAAGTTTGTCAGCATAGGTTTGATAACCACCTGTAATTGGGAAAATTTCATCTGTTTTTACTACAACATCATTAACTAAAATGTCAAATTTTCCTGCAATTGTTGGAGATGCTACTCTAAAAGTCAAATTATAAGTTCCGGCATCTGCAACATTTAACATGAATTCATTCCAATCTCCGGCTTCAATAAAACAAACATTTTGACCAGTTCCGGAATCTGTTGTGTTTTGTAAGCCTGTTCCCTTTCTTCTATAGTGTTTGTTGGCTGTTATTCGCCCCGGAACATTTATTTTTTTTGCAGTGTAGTTTGTATTTATATATTCTGTCCCAATTGGCTTTAGAACACCACTTTCAGGTGCTAATAATTGACCTTCCTGCATATCGGTCCAATCTGCAGGAACTCTTCCTGTAAACCATGAATATCTGTAAATATCAGGATCATTTTCAAAACTGTTAATGATTTCTCTCATAAATGTTGTTTTCTCGGCTGCAGTCTGAATAACTCTGTTTGCAAATTCTGTTACCCAAACTGGTCGATTAAATCTTTTAAGATTTCCAGTAACACCTATAACCGATCCTGATGAACTGTCATAAGTATGAAAAGCAATATAATCCACTTTACAACTCGGACATAAAAGAAAAAATTGATTATGCCATGCTACAGGATCTGTATAACCTCCATAGTTATCGGGGCCATTGTATGCGGGCGAAGCGCTTACAATTTCTAAATTTTTTGCTGCTGCAATCTTTTCTACATTTACCCATGCATTAACTGCTTCTTGCGGCGTTAATCTGGCACCATCATTAAAGTTTGGCTCATTAAAAGCTAGTAAATACTTTGCACCCGGTTTTATTCTGTTGATGAAAGCCTGTACTTCGGCATCGCTAATTTTTCCCCAGGCCATTGGCACATATTCAACACCTAGAGATTCATAATTTGCATTAATATCATTTTCAGGTGATGAACCCCAATTGTACCACCACGAAATACCTGGTTTTAGAGCTGTTAAATCTGCAAGAGAATTATTGCCGTAAGCAATACCTCTTTTTGGACTTTGAGCAAAAGTAGTTATATAGATGACCGAGATCAAAAATGTAAAGCGTAATTTTTTAGACATGGTAATACTTTTAATGTGGTTTTTGGATAGATTTTTAATCAACTTCAAATGTATACTGTTTGTATAAAATACCATTTGTTTAAAATCAGAAAAAATCATTACAAAAACCCATCAAAATCTCTTTTTAATATCTTAAAAGCATAGTTTTCAGGTTTGGCTTACTTACATAAAAGAAAAGCCCAAAAAGCAATATTGCCTTTTGGACTTTTACCTATTTTAATAAAAGAGTATTATTGAATGCGATGTTTCCATCTTTTGTGCGTCCATAAATAATATTCAGGAGCTTCATAGATTTGTTTTTCTACTTCTCTTAAATATTTCTCAGTGATTTCAAAATTTTCATATTCTTTTGGGTCATCAGCAATTGGAACAATGGTCGCTTCATAATAACCTCTTCCTACTTTTTTTACTTTGATAAAAATAACACTTAAATCATATTTTTTAGCCAGCATTTCAGCTCCAGTATGAACTGGAACTTCAATTCCCATAAATTTCATCGAATGAAAAATTCTGTCCAGTTTTGGCGATTGATCACTGGCCAAACCATAGAGACTTAAAATTCCGTCACGCTGGTTTTGTGCCATTAACGGAATTGCTTTTTTAGTTTCAACCAATTCGGCATCATATTTTCCTCTGATTTTGCGAACCAGTTTATCAAAATAAGGATTGGCAATTTTTTTATAAACTCCAACGCCGTTAAAAAGCATTCTTTTGTTAAGTGTTAAAAGCCATTCCCAGCTCGCATAGTGTGAAGCTACCAGAACAACACTTTTCCCCTTTTTTTCATATTCATGAAAAAGATCCATATTGGTAATGGTAAATCTTTTCTCCATTTCCTCAGGGGTGATACTCATTGTTTTGATCATCTCCAAAAACATATCACACATATGCTGATAAAATTTCTTTTCGATCTCTTTTCTTTCAGTTTCACTTAAATGTGGTAAAGTTAAAGCAAGATTTCCCCGAACGACTTTTTTTCGATAGCCAATAACATGATAGACAAGAAAGAAAACACAATCTGAAAGCCAGTAAAATATTCTAAATGGAAGTATAGAGATAAGCCATAAAAAAGGGTAGGCTATAATATAAACAAGGAATTGCATGTAACTTTTTTTTACAAAGATAAAGTAAAAATGATAACGTTGGATGTTTTGGTTTGTTCTCAAGTTGTGTTGAAGAATGATTATATTTACCGTTCACTTTAAATATTATTTATGAATACCGTTAATACCGTTCTGGTTGGAATTATAGTTGCCAATGCCTTGATTAGTTATAAAGGGTTTAATGATCTTGCTTTTTTTAGAAAATACGAATTTCATGTTGGAAGTATTCGTTCAGGAGAACAAATCAGAATGTTATCATCCGGTTTTTTGCATGTTGATATGATGCACTTAATATTTAATATGCTGACTCTTTGGTTTTTCGCACCGGTTGTGATCGAATGGCTCGGTACCATTTCTTTTGTTCTGATTTATTTTGGAAGTTTGATCTTTGGGAGCCTGCTAACAATGCTGTTTCATAAAAATGATTATAGTTACCGTGCGGTAGGGGCTTCGGGCGCCGTGACCGGAATTTTATATTCTGCCATATTATTGCAGCCCGATATGATGTTGGGAATCTTTTTTGTCATTCCGATGCCCGCTTATTTGTTCGGAATTTTATATTTATTGTATTCGATATACGGAATGAAAGCCAAAAATGACAATATTGGGCACACAGCACACTTTGGAGGTGCTATAGGTGGTTATTTGATTACTTTGGTAAAAGAACCTTCCTTAATTGTAGACCACAGTTTGATGGTTATTTTATTAGCAATTCCGATTTTAATACTTTTTGTTATGGCTAAATTAGGAAAATTATAATGCTGGCATAACTTTTGAAATGCCCTTATCAATAATTTTAAAATATAACAAAAATGAAGAAAGTAGTATTATTTTTAACAATCATGTTTATGACTATGTCTTACGGCCAGGAGACCAAACAAATTCCGCAGATCAATGTAAATGGAGAAGGAAAAGTAAAAGTAGCTCCAGATCAGGTTTCTATTTCAGCTACAGTTGAAACTAAGGGAAATAATGCTAAAGACGTCAAAAAGCAAAATGACGAAAAAATGGACGCTGTGTTGAAATTCATCAAAAAAATGAATATTCCAACAACAGATTTCAGAACAAAACAAGTGGCTCTTAATCCGCAATATGATTACGAAAAAAAGAAAACAAGCTATAATGCTGTTCAGACAGTCGAAATTTTAGTAAAAGATTTAGCTAAATATGATGAATTGATGGAAGGTTTAGTTCAACAAGGAATTAACCGTTTAGATAACGTTTCTTTTGAATCGTCTAAACTAGCCCAGTATCAATCAGAAGCCAGAAAATTAGCAATTAAAGATGCCAAAGCAAAGGCAGAAGATTATGTTTCTGTTTTAGGGCAAAAAGTAGGTAAGGCTTATACCATTTCAGATAATTCACAAATCTATCATCCACAGCCAATGTATGCTGCTATGAGAATGAAAGAATCTGCAGATGCTGTGCCTTCAAATGAAACATTAGCAATTGGAGAAATTGAAATTACAGCAAATGTAAGTGTTAGTTTTATTTTAGACTAAACGATACAATACAAATCCAATATTTAAATCCCAAATCCCAAATTCCAACTTAACAACTGGAATTTGGGATTTTTTGATTTTGTCATTTCATGAATAAGAAATGCACAATCCGATTAATTGATAAAGATTAATTTGATGTTTTTCAAGCGAAAGGACTATTTGCTATAACCTTTCAGTTAAATATATTTACCAGAGCCAAAAAAAATGGTTGAAGCGAACAGGTAAAAAAAAGTATTCAATTATTTTTCCAGTACTCATAAAGCAGTTCTCAAATTAGAATATTAGGATGATTTTGACTGAGGAGAAAAACGATATTGCAATGGGGATATTTTCATATGTTTTTTGAATAACCGAGAAAAATAATACGCATCGTCATATCCTAAATTGGCTGCGATGTTTTTGATTTTCACCTCTGAGGTTAACAATTGGAGACAAGCTTGTTGCAATTTTAAGTGTATAAAATAATCCAATGGTGACATTCCGGTACTTTTTTTGAAAAGTAGGGAAAAATGCGATGAAGATAAATTATTTCTCCGGGCCAAATCCTCGAGTGTTAGTTTTTCTGATAATTTATTTTTCATAAATAGGATGGTGTTATTTATTGCGTCTTTTTCATCCTGTTTTTTTTCATTAGTTGTATCAGGGAATAAAAAAGAACAGATAAATTGATATAAACAAAGATTTGCTTTAATAACGTTTTCTTTGCCATAACCCATTTCAAGGTTTTTGTAAATAGTGTGCCATAATTCTATTCCCTTTTCATTAAAATTGATTCGCTTTGGACCATCATATAGACCAATATTAAAGCTATGATTAAAAGTGTCTATCTCGCAACCGCTGAAGTGAATCCAATATATTGTCCAGGGATCATTTTCATTTGCCCCATAACTCATGTGCTCTTTAGTGGCAGGAAGAATGAAAAATTGATTAGGACTAACTTCAAAACGTTTATTTTTAATAGTGTACCATCCTTTTCCGCGTAAACAATAAATAAGGATATTATCTGAACATCCATTTTTTCGTTCTCTAAAATGATGGGCTGCTTTGGGGAAATAGCCAATATAGGTAATGTACAAATGACTTAATACCGGATTCTCCTTAATAGCTTTTCTCCAGATGCTCTCCGGCAATGCAATTAATTTTTCTCCCTGAAACCCGTCCCGCTGCTTAAAGTTTTTCATTTTATAATTGTTATGCAAAAAAAGCATTTGACGCTAAAATACAATTTTGATTTTATTTGATAATTGATTTGACAGCAATTAATTGAAAATGCTACAGCCTTGTTTTAATTGAAATACAGCTTATGCGGTATTTGTTTTAGTCACTGTGATGAATAATAAGATAGTCCATCATAATAATTAAATGCGCTATTTGTTTTAGCATCAGGTGAGGATAAATTTGGTTCCAATAAATCATTAAAAATTCAGGTAAATGAAGTTTTTTTTAATAAATACAAAAAGCCATCAATTTGGTGTTTGCGAGTATAAATATGCAGTTTGGAACTATTTAATGAAATTGGCGTGTTCTGTTTTTTTTATTTTGACCTGGAGTATGTCTGCAAATGCCCAGAATTTAAATACTGTGAATAGCGGGTTATTAGACCCGGGCAGCAAAACTCCAAAAATGATCGTTGATGATTTTATGGATAAACGTTTTGGAATGTTTATTCATTTTGGACCGGTAAGTCTGAGAGGTACTGAAATTGGCTGGAGCCGGGGTAATGAAGTGCCAACGCTGGAGTATGATAATTTGTACAAAGAATTTAATCCACAATTGTTCAACGCTGATCAATGGGTAAAAATTGCGAAGGATTCCGGGATGAAATACCTTGTAATTACAGCAAAACATCACGATGGATTTTGTCTTTGGCCAACAGCTTTTTCTGATTATAATATAAAGAATTCTCCTTTCAAAAGAGACATCGTGGAGGAGTTGTCAATAGCCTGTCAAAAGCAAGGTCTTGCATTTTGTATTTATTTTACAGTTGCCGATTGGCACGATCCTAATTACACGCAGGATCAACCAGGTAATATGGATCGTTTTGTATTGACGATGAAAAATGAATTGAAGGAGGTAATTACTCGCTACAAACCATATATGTTATGGTTTGATGGTAATTGGGAAAAGCAATGGAAACAGGAATACGGCAATGAGCTTTATCAATTTATAAAAAGTCTGGACAAAAATGTAATTGTCAATAATCGATTAGGAAAAGGAGAACATACATCTTTTTCACCCGAGTCGGTTGGGGATTATTTAACTCCGGAACAAAAGATTGGGGAATTAAATATGGTTGATCCCTGGGAAAGCTGTATTACGATTTGTAATCAATGGGCATGGAAACCCAATGATAAAATGAAACCCCTTAAAGAATGTATACAGACCTTGGTAAAAACAGCTGGAGGTAATGGGAATTTACTTTTTAACGTCGGGCCAATGATGGATGGTCGAATAGAAGCCAGACAAGTTGAGCGCCTCAAAGAAATGGGAACCTGGCTTACTAAGTATGGGCGTACTATTTACGGAACCAAAGGAGGGCCTTATAAGCCAAATAATACATATGCAACTACCAGAAAAGGAAATCTAATCTATCTACATGTTTTTGAAAGAAATCAGGGTAGACTTATTCTGCCAGCCTTGATTGGGGCCAAAATAAAGAAAGCGTATTTCTTTGATGGTCAAGTCGTGGCTTTTGTTCAAAACAAGGATTTTGGTGTACTGCTTAATTTGCCACAGGTTTTCCCAGATACAATAAGTTCAGTAATTGTTCTGGAATTGGATAAAAATGCGGAAAATTTAAGTATTGCAAATGATTAAAAATGGACAATGTTCCATGTTGCGCTTCTTAGTAAAGAGAAATGACTCAAACCTGTATAAACTCCTCAGATAGTAACCTGAGGAGTTTTTTATTTTAAAAGTAACTTATCTGATACTATTTTAAACCGGCAGATTTTTTTCAAACGCAGCACCAAAAGAAAAAAACGAATCTGTACTTCCAACACCTTCAATCTGATGAATTTGCTCGTATAAAATTTTACGAAGCTCTTCATTATTAAAAGAAACAATTTTAATAAATAAAGCATATTTTCCTGAAACCCAGTGACATTCTATCACTTCTGGGATTTCTTTCAGTTTTTCGGCTATAGAGTAGGAATAACGGGCTTCTTTGGTAACAATTCCGGTATAGGTAATGGTTTCAAAACCAAGTTCTTTAGCATTTAGTTTTACAGAAAAACCTGTAATTACTCCTGCTTCCTGTAACTTCTTCACTCTTAAATGTACCAAAGAATTGGATATATTTAATTCCTTGGCAAGATCTGAAAATGGTATTCTTCCATTCTCACTTAGTTTCTGCATGATTTCTCTATCTAAATAGTCAGTATTTTCATTCTTCTTGGTACTTCCCATAGCTCTTGTTTGTTTAGAGATTCTATTATTTTGACAATTCTTATGTTAAAACTGGATTTTAAAGTGTCAAAATTACAAAAAAAAGCGTTTGAAATGTCTATATGTCAATAATCGTATCTTAAGACTGTTATATTTACATCTTTATATATAGATTTGTGTCATAATAACAGTATTTTAACATAACAGAAATGAATAAAGATCAATTACTTACGAAACTATGGGAGCAATATGCTGATATTACTCCATCTGCAAAAAAAATACATGAATTGTTAGAAGACAGAGGTGAAGAAATTCAGAATGATCATATCGCAATTCGTACTTTTAATGATAAACGTGTTAATATTGCCGTTTTAGAAAAACCTTTTTTAAATGTTGGTTATCAGGCAAGAGGAGAATATAATTTTGAGACTAAAAAATTATATGCCAAACACTATGAACATGCTACTGATAAGAATGCTCCAAGAATTTTTATTTCTGAATTAGAATTAGAAAAATGTTCAACTGAATTGCAAGAAACAGTACAGGATATCTTAAACAGTTGTGATCAAAATGTATTCAACGATCCTGAATTGGTTTTAAGCGGTTCAGTTTGGAAAGGAAATGCACAAAAAATCTACAAATCATTATTGGAGGAATCTGAATATGCTGCCTGGATGTATGTTTACGGTTTTAGAGCCAATCACTTCACTATAAATACCAATGCTTTAAAAGAGTTTAAAACTTTAGAAGAATTAAACAACTTTTTAGAAGTAAGCGGATGGAAATTAAATGCATCGGGAGGAAAAATCAAAGGTACACCGGAACAATTACTGGAACAATCAAGCACACTGGCAGATTTATACGTGGTAGATTTTGAAGAAGGTACTTTAGAAATTCCATCTTGTTATTATGAATTTGCCCTTCGTTACCCAATGGCAAACGGAGAATTATACCAGGGATTTGTTGCATCATCTGCCGATAAAATATTTGAGAGTACTGATGTAAAGTTGCAGGAAACCAAATAAAACAATCAATTTTTTTATAAAAGAAAAGGAACAACAGAAAAGCTTTTCTGGCTGTAAAATAGTACCCTGCTTTTTATAAAGGCAGCATAACACATTAATAAAAAGTCGAAATGACAACAACAGAAATAGGATTCGGAATTAAAGAAGCTTTAGACCAATTGGGTATAAAGGAAATTAACGAAGGAACTTCAACAGGAATAAACAATTTTTCGAACGGAGAAATTTTAGAGAGTTATTCTCCGGTTGATGGAGCATTAATTGGAAAAATTAAAACTTCGACAGCAGCAGATTATGAAAAAGTAATGGAATCAGCGACAGCGGCTTTCAAACAATTCAGAGTAATGCCAGCGCCACAACGTGGAGAAATCGTGCGTCAGTTTGGTGAGAAACTGAGAAAAAACAAAGAAGCTTTAGGTAAACTGGTTTCTTATGAAATGGGTAAATCACTGCAGGAAGGTTATGGCGAAGTTCAGGAAATGATTGACATCTGTGATTTTGCAGTGGGTCTTTCCCGTCAGCTTCACGGTTTGACCATGCATTCTGAACGTCCTGGACATAGAATGTACGAACAATATCATCCTTTGGGAGTTGTTGGAATCATTTCGGCATTCAACTTTCCGGTAGCAGTTTGGGCATGGAATACTGCTTTGGCCTGGATTTGTGGAGATGTTTGCGTTTGGAAACCTTCTGAAAAAACACCTCTTTGCGGAATCGCATGCCAAAACATTATTGCTGAAGTGATCAAAGAAAACAATCTTCCGGAAGGAATTTCTTGTTTAATCAATGGTGATTATAAAATAGGAGAATTATTAACAAGTGATAAACGTGTACCGTTAATTTCAGCTACTGGTTCTACTCGTATGGGTAAAATTGTCGCACAGGTAGTTGCGGGACGTTTAGGAAATTCATTATTAGAATTGGGTGGAAATAATGCCATTATTGTAACCCCGGACGCAGATATTAAAATGACTGTGATTGGTGCCGTTTTTGGTGCAGTGGGAACAGCCGGACAAAGATGTACTTCAACACGTCGTCTGATCATTCACGAAAGTATCTATGATAAGGTTAAAGATGCAATAGTTTCTGCCTACAAGCAACTGCGCATCGGAAATCCATTAGACGAAAAGAATCATGTTGGTCCGTTAATTGACAAACATGCGGTTGAAATGTACGATCAGGCGCTGGAAAAAGTAGTTGCTGAGGGAGGAAAAATTCTCGTTGAAGGTGGCGTACTTTCAGGAGAAGGTTACGAAAGTGGCTGTTATGTGAAACCTGCAATTGCTGAAGCTGATAACACATTTGAGATTGTACAACACGAAACTTTTGCCCCGGTATTGTACTTATTAAAATATTCAGGAACTGTTACAGATGCAATTGAAATCCAAAATGGTGTAGGGCAGGGATTATCATCTGCAATTATGACCAATAACTTAAGAGAAGCGGAACTATTCTTATCAGTTACAGGCTCTGATTGTGGTATTGCCAATGTAAATATCGGAACATCAGGTGCTGAAATTGGCGGTGCTTTTGGTGGAGAAAAAGAGACAGGTGGTGGAAGAGAGTCAGGCTCTGATGCCTGGAAAGTTTACATGCGAAGACAAACCAATACAATCAACTACACTACTAGTTTGCCATTGGCACAAGGAATAAAATTTGATTTATAGGCCCCGGAACAGGTCTGTAAAAAAAATCAGAATAAAGAGAATACCGTAGTTTATTTGGCCAATGTTTTTTTCGGCATTGACCAGATAAATTGCCTGCATAAACTAAAAAACAAAAAAAGAAAACGAAAAAAAATTAATCAAAACCATTACCAAAATGAAAAAACTATTAATCAGGAAATTAAATTTTATTCCTTTACTGTTATGCTTGTGGTTGCCAACCATCAACTTTGCACAAGCACAAAAAACAATTTCAGGAAAAGTCACGGATAAAAAAAATAACTTCTACCCAATTCCATTGACAGAATTACAAACGAATTAGTACTGTAAATGATTTTAATTTAAAAAGAATAGCCTATATTTCTTGGGCTATTCTTTTTATGTAAAAAAAACTTCCATAAGAAGAAGCGGAAATTGAAGTAAAACATCTTAAAAACAAAATAACATGGGCAAAAGGAAAATACTTTTTATTCTTGCACCCTTTTTTATACTGCAGTTTGGTTGGTCTCAAAAAAGTTTCCCAAACTTAGAATCCGCTAAAAACAGTATTAATTATAAAGGAAATCCTAAAAAAGCTACAGACAGAACTGCATTAGCATTTTCAGATAAAGGCGCGTGGTTTGCATTTGGATTCTTAGAACCATCAGAAGTGAAGGCAGGATTTTCAGGGCCTTTTTTAATGACAGAACAAAACGGGGTTTGGTTAAGTCCTTCCTTTGTTTCGTTAGAATTAAAGGACGAAAACAAGCAGGAAGTCATCAATTGGAAAAGTGCATTAATTGCTCAAAATAGTTATAACAGCCATTTAGAGCAACAATTTAAAAATGACAAAGTAGAGATAAAACAGCAGTTGGTGTTTTTATCGGGTCATTCGGCATTGCAAAAAACAAGCATTACCAATAAATCCGGAAAAACGATAACCCTTTTTCCTTGGTATAATTCGAACATTTTTTTAGATGATTTACAGTTGTCTCAAGAAGATAAAAAATTAAAAATCGTTTCCGCAAAAAGTACTGCGACAGGTTACATTCAGTTCTTGAATAGTAATCCTGAAATTGAAATCACCAAACAAGGATACAAAGCTCAGACAGAAAAACTGGTATTAAAGCCAAATGAAACTAAAGAGATTGTAGTGGGGCAAACTTTTATTTTTGCTCAATATTCATGGAAAAATGAAAATGAAACTATTGCAAAAACAGTTTTCAAAACGCTGCTTGACAAAACGCAAAAAGAAAAAGAAAGACAATTAGCAGAATTAATAGCCAAAAAGAAAAGCATTTATAAAGACGTAGTGTATTCTGATTTGATGGCAAAACTGGTTTTAACACTACAAAACAACACCAGAATTGCTGCGGAAGGATTAAAACATGGAGGTCTTTTTCCAAGTTACAATTACGAGTGGTTTCATGGTTTTTGGGCTTGGGACAGTTGGAAACATGCTGTTGCTGTAGCCAATTATGATTCTGAATTGGCAAAAAATCAAATGCGTGCTTTATTTGATTACCAGGAACCAAACGGATTTATCCCGGATTGCATCTACAGAAATAACCTTCTGGAAGAAAACAATTACCGAAACACAAAAGCGCCACTTGCTGCCTGGGCAATCTGGAAAATTTATGAAAAAACGAAAGACATTAACTTCATAAAAGAGTTTTATCCAAAGTTAAAATTATATCACAATTGGTGGTATAAGGACCGTGATCACGATCAGGATGGTTTATGTGAATTTGGATCCACCGACGCAACTGTGATCGCAGCAAAATGGGAAAGCGGAATGGATAATGCCGTTCGTTTTGATGACAGTAAAATTCTCAAAAATGGAGAAAAAGCCTATTCACTAGATCAGGAAAGTGTAGATTTAAATTCGTTTTTATATGCTGAGAAAAGCTATTTGAGTAAAATGGCTGCCGTTTTAAAACTAGCAGAAGAAGCCAAAAAATGGAAAGACGAAAGTGTAACGCTAAAAACTAAAATTCAAAATCAGTTTTGGGATGCCACAACTGGTTGGTTTTATGACACTACAATCGATGGAAAAACGTTGATTAAAGCAATGGGATGCGAAGGATATTTGCCAATTTGGGCTGAGGTTGCTACATCAGAGCAAGCCAAATTAGCAAAAGGAAATATGTTAGATACAAACTCACTAAACACTTTTGCCCCTTTACCGACATTGGCAGCCAATCATCCTAAATTTAAACCGGAAGGCGGTTATTGGAGAGGACCGGTCTGGTTGGATCAAAGTTATTTTGGAATCAACGGATTAGAGAAATACGGATACACAACCGAAGCAAATGAATTAGCACATAAACTGATTTACAATGCTGAAGGAGTTTTAGACAAAGGAATTTCAATTAGAGAGAATTATCAGCCCGTTACAGGAAAAGGATTAGAAGCCTATAATTTCAGTTGGTCTGCCTCTCATTATTTAATGCTGCTTTTACAAGACAAATAGTCGAACTAATTTCTAAATTTGATTAACACAACAATATTAAAAAGTATGTTCAACCAAAAAATATCGTTAACAAAAATAGTTTTAACAGGCTTGCTAATTGCAAATTGCAATTCAACGCCTGTTTTTTCTCAAGCTAAAAAAACGACTGCTACGGAGAAGAAAGACCCGCAGCGGTTTTTCCCGAAACAAGATTTAATGCAAATTGGGGTTTATTATTATCCGGAACAATGGCCAAGAGAACAATGGGAACGTGATTTAAAAAATATTAAAAAGTTCGGATTTGAATTCACTCATTTTGCTGAATTTGCATGGACTTATATGGAACCCGAAGAAGGAAAGTATGATTTTAAATGGCTCGATGATGCTTTGGCTATAGCCGAAAAAGAAGGATTAAAAGTTATTCTTTGTACGCCAACGCCAACTCCTCCGGCATGGATGGGAGAGAAATATCCTGAAATTTACTTGGTTGATGCAAACGGTCGTCGCAGAGAACACGGAAATAGAGCCAATGTGTCTATTACAAATGAAAAATACCGTGAATTTACCGATAAGATTGTAGCGGAATTAGGGAAAAGATACGGTAAGAATAAAAATATAATGGGATGGCAAATCGACAATGAACCACTGGGAACAGCCGATTTTAGTCCTTCTGCCCGTAAAGCTTTTCAAACCTGGCTTAAAGCTAAATACGGAACAATAGAAAAGCTAAATACCGAATGGGTTGGGAATTTCTGGAGTACAAGATATAATAATTTCGAACAAATTGTTTTACCAAATGCCGAAATGTATTCTGAAGATAAACTAAGTCCGCATGCCGTTTTAGATTTTAAGAGATTTACTTCGGATGCACAAGGAGAATACTTAAACAGACAAGCCGAAATACTTCGAAAATACACAGATCCAAAACAATGGATTACAACAAATTTTACCAATGTAATTTATGATGCCGATCCAAGAAGTGCAGACAAAATGGACTTCATCACCTATACAATGTATCCTGTAAGCGGTCAAAATCCTTTAGGCGGAGATAGTTTCAGAATGGGTTCTCCAAGTAAAATTTCAGAGGCAAACGATTATTACAGATCTATAAGTGGCGTTACTGGTGTTATGGAATTGCAGCCGGGACAAGTAAATTGGGCCAGTATCAATCCACAATTACTTCCGGGAACAGTACATATGTGGCTTTCACAAGCTTTTGGTGGCGGTTGTTCTTTTACTTGTACTTACCGATACAGACATCCCCTTGGAAGCAGCGAAATGTACCACGACGGAATAGTAGGAACAGATGGTGTTACGCTTTCTCAGGGTGGAAAAGAATTTGTACAATCGATCGAAGACATGAAAAAGCTTCGTAAAGAGTACGATCCGAAAGCGGTAATGCCTGAGGAAATTGCAAAGAGAAAAACAGGTTTTTTATGGAGTCATGAAAATCTTTGGGATTTAGAAAATCAAAAACAAACCAGATTTTGGAACACCTGGAAACATAGAAACACTTATACTTCAGCTATTAAATCAACTGGTGCGCCAATGGATTTTATAACCGAAGGAGATAATTTTGATCATTACGCTTTTATTGTGGCACCGGCTTATCAGCTAGTAGATCAAAAACTGGTAGCGAAGTGGCAAAAATATGTTGAGAACGGAGGGAATTTAATTCTATCGTGTCGTACAGGCCAGAAGGATAAAAACGGTCATTTTTTTGAAGCTAACTGGAACGCTCCAATTGTTCCGTTAATTGGTGCAGGTGTCGACTTTTTTGACATGTTAGTTGCAGATGTAAACGGTACCATTAAAACAGGAAATAACAGTTATAAATGGAATACCTGGGCAGATGTATTGACTCCAAAGCAAGGAACAGAAGTTTTAGCAACTTACAATGATCAGTTTTACAAAGATAAAGCGGCTGTTGTTACCAGAAAGTTAGGAAAAGGAACCATTACCTATATTGGTGTCGAAAGTAATGACGGTGCCTTAGAAAGAGAAGTGGTTCGTACTGTTTACTCTCGTGCTAAAGTAGCTATTGAAGATTTGCCTAAAGGAGTTTTTATAGAATGGCGTGATGGTTTTTATGTGGGCGTAAACTATACAAATGAGCCTGTAAACTTACCGGTACCTCAAGGAAGCAAAATATTGGTGGGACAAAATCCTTTGCAACCGGCTCAGGCAATTATTTGGAAATAAAATAAACAGACAAAAATAATTTAATATAATACCAATGACTTTTTCAGAAGAAACAATTCAGGGTTTAGTAAAAGAGCATTACGGACTAAATGTAACCGTAAAAGCATTAAATGGGTATGATGAATTAAATTTTCTTTTATCGAATGAAAAAAATCAAAAATACATTCTAAAAGTATCAAATGAGAGTCATCCGTTTCCCTTTCTGGAAGCGCAGATTAACATCATCCAGCATCTTAAAAAAAGCGATATTTCAGATTGTTTTCAGCATTTTAGCATCAATAAACAAGGAGAAGAACTAACCAAAATAATAAGAGATTCTAAAACCTATTATGTAAGAATACTAAACTTTTTAGAAGGTACTTTTTGGGTTGATGAAAAAGAAAAAACAAGTGAATTACATTATAATTTGGGCTCTTTTTTGGGTAGTATGGATCATGCATTACAGGATTTTTCTCATCCGGCAATGCACCGTAGTTATACTTGGGATATTAGCCGTGCCAGTGAAGCAGGTGATAATCTAAAACATATTCTGAACCATGAAAAAAGAAGAATTGCAGGTTATTTTCTGTTACAGTTTGACACAGAAGTGGTACCGGAAATTCATCGTTTAAGACATGCTTATATTCATAATGATGCCAATGATTATAATATATTAGTACAAGGCAATCGTATTAGTGGTCTAATTGATTTTGGCGATATGGTTTTTACTGCATTAGTCAATAATCTGGCGATAGCTTGTACTTATGCCATGTTGGATGAGGAAGATCCGTTGACTGTGGCTGCATCGATTGTAGCAGGATATCATAAAAGATATGCCCTTCAGGAGCAGGAATTAGATTTATTATACTATTTAATTGCAGGAAGACTTTGTATAAGCGTAACACAATCGGCTTATAATGCATCATTAGACAGTAATAATGAACATCATTTTATTACCGAAAAGCCAGCTTGGAATTTGCTATATAAATTAATCGAAATCAATCCAATCAAAGCGCAGGATACCTTTAGAAAAGCTTGTGGTTTTACCGGATTAATAAACAATGATGATTACAGCGATTTACTTGAAGTTCGAAAAAAGAAAATTGGTCGAAATTTGAGTATCGGATACAAAGACAAATTAAAAATTGTTAAAGGAGCTCTGCAATATTTGTATGATGACAAAGGAAGAACCTTCGTAGATTGTGTCAATAACCCTTCTCATGTTGGGCATTGTCATCCGGTTGTAGTTCGAAAAATGCAAAAGCAAATTGCAACTTTAAATACCAATACAAGATATTTAAACGACGCCATAACAGAATATGCAGAAAAATTAACTGCTACATTACCAGCTAAATTGAGCGTTTGTTACTTCGTGAATTCGGGTAGTGAGGCTAATGATTTGGCAATTCGAATGAGTCGTCATTTTACCAAACAAAAAGATATTATTGTTTTGGATCACGCCTATCACGGAACTTCAACGGTGGCAATGGAAATGAGTCCGTATAAATTTGACAGCAAAGGTGGTTCAGGTCAAATGCCCTGGATACACAAAGCAATTAATCCGGACTTATATCGAGGACCTTATAAATATGGCGACACAAAAGCAGGTGAGAAATATGCTGCTGATGTACAAAGAATTATTGAAGACTTAAAAAAGGAAGATAAAGCGCCAGCTGTATTTATCTGCGAAACGTTATTAGGAGTTGGAGGTCAGATTCCGTTACCGGAAAATTATTTAAAAACGGCTTATGATTATGTCAGAGCAGCCGGAGGTGTTTGTATTGCTGATGAGGTTCAGGTTGGTTTCGGAAGAATTGGAAATCATTTCTGGGGATTTGAATTGCAAAATGTAGTTCCGGATATTGTGGTTTTAGGAAAGCCAATTGGTAATGGACATCCATTAGCAGCTGTAATTGTAACAGAAGAAATTGCTGACGCTTTCAATAACGGATTAGAGTATTTTAACACCTTCGGAGGTAATCCTGTTTCAATGACTACAGGATTAGCAGTTTTAGATGTTATTCAGGAAGAAGAAATGCAGCAGCATGCCTTAGAAACCGGAAATCATTTAATGAACGGACTTAAAGGTTTAATGGCAAAATATCCAATCATTAGCGATGTTCGCGGACATGGATTGTTCATTGGTGCCGAAATGGTAAAAGACAGAATAAGTATGGAACCAGCCGTTCCCGAAATAGATATCGTAGTGGAGAAAATGAAAGCAAACGGCTATTTATTAAGTACCGATGGACCTTTGCATAACGTTTTAAAAATAAAGCCACCCATGACATTCAGCAAACAAAATGCGAATGAAATGGTCAGATTATTAGATATCGCTTTAAGCGAATTGTAAAAGAAATATCGTAGCAAAGGCACGAAGTTTAAGAACAAAACCCTTGCGACTTTGCGCCTTTGTGGCGAAATTTATATAATAAAGTATTAAAATGAATGATAATAATATCCTTTCCAAGAGTTCTATTAATCTTGAAGGTTTAGAAAAACAATTAGAAGGTAAATTATTTTACGATCATACCATGCGTTTGCTCTACGCAACAGATGCCAGCGCTTATAAAGAAATGCCTTTGGCGGTAGCAATTCCGAAAACAAAAGAAGATATTCAGAAAATTATCGCTTTTGCAAGAGAGAATGGCAGTAGTGTGATACCTCGTGCTGCAGGAACTTCGCTTGCTGGTCAGGTAGTTGGAAACGGGATTATAGTTGATATTTCGCAGGAATTTACCAAAATCATTTCGGTAGATCAGGAAACTAAATCAGCTTGGGTAGAGCCGGGAGTAATCCGTGATGAATTAAATCTTCATTTAAAATCATATAAATTGTTTTTTGGCCCTGAAACTTCAACCAGTAATCGCTGTATGATTGGTGGAATGGTCGGAAACAATGCCTGTGGCGCAAGATCCGTTATTTATGGATCGACACGTGAGCATTTACTGGAAATAAAAGGTTTTTTGGCTGATGGTAATGAAGTCACATTCGGTTCTTTGACCAATGCTGAGTTTGAAGATAAATGCAATGGGATTACTGTTGTGAGCCCGTTAGAGCAAGCAATTTATGTTCAGGCGAAGGAAATATTGTCATCTCAGACAAACAGAACTTTATTTGAAGGTAATTTTCCGAAGAAAACAATTCCGAGAAGAAATACAGGTTATGCTTTAGATTTATTGGCAGATGCTATGCCTTTTTGTGATTCGACAGAAAAATTCAACTTTTGTAAATTAATAGCAGGATCGGAGGGAACTTTATTCTTTTCTACTGCCATAAAATTGAATTTGGTCGATGCGCTAAAACCTTATGCAGCTTTAGTATGTGTACATTTTGAAAGTATCAATGAATCGCTTAAAGCGAATATAGAAGCTTTGAAATTCAGTCCGGATAGTGTTGAGTTAATTGACCATTATATCTTGGAATGTACCAAAGAAAATATTGAACAAAGCAAGAATCGCTTTTTTGTAAAAGGAGATCCACAGGCAATACTGGCGGTTGAATTTTTAAGAGATTCACAAGAAGAAATTGATACTGTTGCAAAAGAAATGGAAGTGTTGATGCGTTCTAAAAATCTGGGCTATCATTTTCCGATTGTGTACGGTGATGATACTAATAAAGTCTGGACATTGAGAAAAGCAGGGTTGGGATTATTGTCTAATATTCCTGGTGATGCAAAAGCCGTTGCGGTGATTGAAGATACTGCTGTGGACGTTAATGATTTACCAGATTTTATCGAAGATTTTAATGCAATTTTAAAAGAAAGAAATTTAAACTGTGTGCATTATGCGCATGCTGCGACAGGAGAATTACACCTTCGTCCCATTATTGATTTAAAAACCAAAGAAGGAACAGCACTCTTTAGAACTATAGCAACAGACATAGCGCATTTAGTAAAAAAATATAAAGGCTCATTAAGCGGCGAACATGGAGACGGAAGACTTCGAGGAGAGTTTATTCCGTTGATGTTAGGCGAAGAAATTTATCAATTGTTTATTCAGATAAAAGAAGTTTGGGATCCCTGGGACGTTTTTAATCCGGGTAAAATTGTGAATACACCACCGATGGATTCTAGTTTGAGATACGCAGCAGGTCAGGACACCCCAATGCCGGAAACGTATTTTGATTTCTCAGAACATAACGGAATTCTGCGCGCCGCCGAAATGTGCAACGGATCCGGAGATTGCAGAAAAACAGAAAAAAGCGGCGGCACAATGTGTCCGAGTTATATGGCAACGCGTGATGAAAAACATACCACTCGTGCGAGAGCTAACATTTTAAGAGAAACCATCACAAACTCAAAAAAAGAAAATAAGTTTGATGATAAAAACCTTCTGGATGTACTTGATTTGTGCTTAAGTTGTAAAGGCTGTAAATCAGAATGTCCTTCGAATGTTGATATGGCAAAACTAAAAGCGGAGACTTTACAACAGTATCATGACAAAAACGGAGTGAAATTTCGCTCACGATTAATTGGCAATACGCCAAAAATAAACCATTTGTTTGCTTCGATTCCCTGGGTTTATAATGTATCTACTAAAGGCTTGCTAGGGAATATCATTAAAAAATCAGCTGGTTTTGCAACACAGAGAAAATTGCCTTTAATGTACAAAACCACTTTTGCTAAATGGATGCAGAAGCATCAGCAAGAAGGAGATTTTATAAATGGTAAAGTGTATTTGTATAATGACGAGTTCCTAAATTATTATGATGTAGAAATTGGTCAGACAACAGTTAAGCTTATGAATCGTTTGGGATATCAGGTTGAAATTCCTAAAATTGGTATAAGCGGAAGAACCTATCTTTCAAAAGGAATGCTAAAAGAAGCAAGAGAAATTGCAGAAAAAAACACTCAGGATTTTGAGAAAGCGATCCCCGAAGATGGTGTTTTAATTGGAATAGAACCTTCTGCAATATTAACATTCCGTGATGAATATCCTGATTTATGTCGTGGAAATTTAAAAGGCAAAGCAAAATCATTTGGAACAAAAACTTTTTTAATTGAAGAATTTTTAGCCAAAGAACTTGACGCAGGACGAATTTCTTCAGAGAATTTTACTGATAAAGAGGAACGTGTTCGTATGCACGGACATTGTTTTCAGAAAGCTTTGTCTTCATTAGTTCCATTAAAAAAGATATTAACGTTACCAAAGAATTATACTGTTCTGAATATTCCGAGTGGCTGCTGCGGTATGGCAGGATCCTTCGGTTATGAGAAAGAACACTATGATATTTCTATGAAAATAGGAGAATTGGTTTTGTTTCCAACCATCCGTTCTGAGGAAGATGCGACATTGATTTCTGCATCAGGAACAAGTTGCAGGCATCAAATTGCAGATGGCACAGGACGCAAAGCACAACATCCGGTCGAGATACTTTTTATGGCTTTAAAGTAGTTTTGTTTAGTTTTGTTTAGAATAAAAAATCCAGATTTTCATTTCGAAAATGAAAATCTGGATTTTTTTGACATATCTAACTTATTGTTTAAAAAGTTTGAAGTTTTGAATTGCAATGCCGGGTGTTTTAACTTTTACTATATATACACCACGTGCAAGACCGCTTATTGGTATTTCCGGACTAATCATATCTTCAACGTTGATAGAATTTTTTCGTACTTCTTTGCCTGCTGTATCATATATTGAAATAGCAACCTGTCCACTAATTGCATTATCAAATTTTATCCTGAAAGTTGTAGATGCAGGGTTAGGAAAAATATAGCTTGTTGCGGCAATTCCCCAGTTATATGCAGGAGTGCTTAATATTGAGCCATTATAGATTGCATACAAAGCAGCATCAGCCTGAGGCAGTTGTGCACTCAAAGCACCTTGTACGGTACTTGTTGTACCAGAATACAATTCTTTCACATTGTATGCTCCTGAACCCAAACCAATACGGCTTAAACTAATAGTATTGGTTGTTGCTGCATTGCTATAATTAAATACTGCGACGTAGGTAATATCATTATGTGTTGCATAGAAAATGTTAGCAGCATTGTTTCCGGTGTTACCATCAGAAGGAATAAAATGCATCTCTTTGCGGGCTGCGTCCATAACATCATCATTTTGTAAAAGATTCTGTGCTGTAGCTTTCCAGGTCCCTGCAACGGAGAAATCATCGCCGCTTGTAATAGTTCCGGTAACTACACTACTGAGCAATCTGGCACGATTTTGCCCTATAGAAGAGTTGCCAAACACAACGTGATCAGCATCCAGGTAATCATATATTTGGTTTTGCCACCAGCCATAAGTAGTACTGTTTAAAGTATAATCAGTATCATTGATAGTACTGTATGCATCACAAGCAATACGACGGACATGTACAAACGGACCTGTCGCTAAATTAGGAGATATGGCAGCCTGAACTAGCATTGTTCCATTAATTTCATCAATTAAATACTTCATACCTTCCTGGTAGGCTTCCATACCTGTATGAACTTGATAATTCACAAAACTGTCGGCTTCTATGCTGGCATGGGTTAAAAAGTCAATTTTCACCATTTCGAATCCGGCAGCTTTAAAACGGTCTATAAAATATTTTATTCTGGCTTTAGTTCCGGGACTAGTTGGATCCATGGCATAAGCACCATCTAGCTCAAAAGGACTTCCGTTAACCATGGTCCAACATTGGTTATAACTGTAAGAACTGCCTTCAACCTGACGGTTGTATTTGCCCCAGTCAACAAAAGGGGCCCAATAAATACCAGCTTTAAATCCTTTGCTTTTTGCATATGTAACAAATTGAGCAAGTTGGGCATCACTCATGTTGTCCCAATACGAATCAAGATCTATAAATAATGTATTGTCTTCGGTTTTGTATGCCGGGCAGTCATCATGAAAATAATCTACTACTGCCTTAGCTTTAGTTAAATTAATAGTAGTCTGCATCGCACCCCAGCTATTCCATCCGATAGGTTTAGGTGCCGTCCAGTCAAAAATATATTTCGGCTGCAATGCGGCGTTTGCCTGTGCAAATTCTTCAAATCCTGTTCGCCAGTCATCACCGGCATTTATCATTATCTTAGGCGAAGGACAGCTCGTTTGCCCCACGTTTACCCATCCATGACCGCGAGTATCCCTCGTTACTTCTGTCTTTGTCCATCCTGCAATAACCGAAACATAGGCAGACGATGCACCGCTACCATTTACAGTAATACCAGTTTTCCATTTTGTATGTTCAAGCGAACCAATTACTAAACCTTTACGATTAGTATTATTGTAGATGTTTGTCACCTCAGAAGCAGTGAAATCAGCCGAGTTCAAAGTGTAAGCGTTATACCGAATCCAGGCATCGTTGTCATAGGGTACAAATAAAGCCCTGGTATCTCCGGTACCAAAATTTGGTGTGACCTGATAGCTTGTTAAAGGGGACATTTTATAACAATTAGAGCCATTTCCGGTTAGGACAACCTGTACAGCCAGATAATTTTTGTTACTGTAAGTATAAAAAATTTGCTGCATGCCAAGGGTATAATTGCCACTTAACGTGAAGATATGTTTCGTACCGCTGCCAATATTATCTGTAAATTGTTCTGATGTGTAAGCTGCCGTCGCAAAATTGCCGCTTACGTATTGCTGATCACTATAAGCATAGGCAGATGCATTTGTAATTGTTGTAGCTCCATTGAATTTTATGCTGTAAGTTTTGGTACTTAAATTGTATACGATGCTATTGTTTGTACCAAAAGAAATCGTTTGGAGATTAGAAGAACTAATAGGTGTTAAAACAAACTTATCTAAATTTGGAGCCCATGAAATTGTATTGTCCCAAAGCAGTGTTGTGGTTCCGCTATTTAGATATATACTTAAATTTTTAGAGGCAGCAGTACTCCATCCCCCACTTGGATCACAGGGGATAGCTATTGTAGTTGCCGAACCAGCAGTTAAGCGAATTGTTCTGGGATCTCCAGTGCAATAAAATAATTGAAGATTGTACCAGCCTGTGGTTGATACGGTCACGTTTGTTGATACACTGCTATTGCCTCCTAAATTGCCGACAATTTTGCCAGAACAGGAGTCGCAGTTTTGAATGTCAGCACTATTAGTACGCGTGCCATTTTCAAACTCGTACGACTGGGCTGAACTACTTATTGCTATTAATAGCAGTAAAAGTGTAAAGAATTCTTTGATCGGTAATATTCCTCTTGTAATTTTTTCTTGCATAATAATTTATTTTAGTTAAAATGCAGTACTATACTATACTGTGCTACAATATTAAGAAAAATATTAATATATTGTTAAAAAAGAAAGGTTTTTTTATTTTTGGATGGAATTAAAAATAAAATTCTTACTATATCTTGTAAAAAAAATTAAGATAAAAAAATAAAACGGAAAGATTCTTTTGTTCTAATGTCTCATAAGTACGTTAAATATGTGGGTCTAATTTCGAAATTATTTGAAAAACGGATGAAACTTATAATTACCAAACAAATAATGCTTTCGTCAAGGCTATGGTATATTGATTTAATTTAAGTGTTTTATTTTGAATGTATTAGCTTGTAGTTGTAGCACTTTTATCAATTGTATAATTTGCTTTTTTGCTGCATTCAATTCTACTATTTCTGAAATATTTTTTCAAAGTGCTTGCGAAATAAATTATAATTTGTATCATTGTAGTATAGAATAGTATAATAACAATGAAATTTATTTAATGAAACATAATTCTTTCCTATTCAAAACTTTGTTTTTGTCCTTTTTGTTAGCGGTATTTTTCCTGACACCGGCCTTAGCTCAGAAGAGCATTAAAATGACTTTTGGTAAAAGCGGAATCATAACATATGATAGCAAACTAAAAACAATTGCCGTAAGTCAATCTCAAAAAACTATATTTTCAGGAGCTAAAGCTTCAGCTGTAATTAATGGTAAAACTATTTCTGTGGATTCTTATCGTGAAGCTGTTTTCGCAAAACAATCTATTAGTGATGATTTGGGTAAAGGTTTAAAATATACATTTACTTATAAGGATAAAAATAATCCAACGCTCATTCAAAGTTTTTACACTTATAATAACAAATCTTATTTTATAACTCAAATCGAAATTTTAGGTAACGGACAACAAATAGCAACTAATTATATTTCGCCATTGGATTTAGGGGAAATTGCTTTTGATAAAATTGAAAATTTACAAACTGTATTTGTTCCTTACGATAATGATGCTTTCATTAGTTATAATTCAAAAAAATTAGATACCATTTTACATAACACCAGTGCAGAAGTTGGAATTTTATTCAATAATACTTCACGCAATGGTTTTATAGTAGGGTCACTTGAGCACGCAGTTTGGAAAAGTGCAGTAAGAACAATCAATAAAAACAAACAGCCATTATTTTCTGTTTGGGCCGGATATTCAGAAAAAGAAACAACACGCGATAGTATTGCACATGGTACGGTAAAAGGAGATAGAATTTTGTCTCCAAAATTTTTCGTGGGTTATTATTCAGATTGGCGAGACGGAATGGAAGAATATGGAAAAACAAATCGTATCATAGAAAAGCCTTTTGTTTTTGCCTGGGATAAACCAACTCCTGTAGGCTGGAATAGCTGGGGTGTTTTGATGGAAAAAATTAATTACGACAATACGACTAAAGTAGCCGATTTCTTTGCCAATTCAATTCCGCAATTTCGTGTGGGTAATACTGCTTATATAGATCTTGACTCTTTTTGGGATAATATGGTAAAAGGAGGTTTTACCGGAGATTTCAGCAAACTAAAAGAATTCGCAGATTATTGCAAAAGTAAGGGTCTAGAGCCCGGAGCATATTGGGCACCTTTTACCGACTGGGGCTGGAAAGACGGACCAAATCGAAAAGCGGAAGGAAGTGATTACACTTTTGGTCAAATGTGGACCAAAACCGGAAACACTTATTTTGATTTTGATGGTGCGCGTGCTATTGATCCTACGCATCCCGGAACATTGAAAAGGGTTGATTATGTAATCAATAAATTAAAAGCATGTGGTTTTAAAATGATTAAAATAGACTTTTTAGGTCACGCCGCGGCGGAATCTACTTCGTTTTACGATAAAAATATAACCACCGGTCTGCAGGCTTACAAAGTGGGAATGGAGCATTTAGTGAACGCACTCGACGGACAGATGCTTATTTATGCAGCGATTTCGCCAAATATGGCAACTTCCCGTTATGCACATGTTCGTCGTATCGCCTGTGATGCCTGGAAAACAATGGAGCAAACACAATACACCTTAAATAGCGTAAACTACGGTTGGTGGCAAACTTATTCGTACGATTATATAGACGCTGATCACGTAGTTTTTGCCGATGTTACGGAAGGAGAGAACCGTGCCAGATTAATTTCGGCAGTCATTACAGGGACTCTTATTACAGGTGACGACTATAGTAAAGACGGAATTTGGAGTAAACGTGCAAAGGAATGGCTTCAGAATAAAGAGCTGCTTCAAATTGTTTCTCATGGTGTAGCTTTTCGTCCTTTGGAAGGAAATACAGGAAAATTAACGACTGAAGTTTTTGAACAAAAAATAGGAAATGATTGGTATCTGGCAGTTTTAAATTATGGTACGGAAAGCAAAAATTATACGCTTCCTTTAGAACGATTAGGTGTAAAAAATGGCAGTTATAAATTGCAAGATCTTTTTACTTCTGAAAATACCGAAGTAAAAAACAACACAATAAATGTAATTATTGGTGCTAAAGATGCTCATTTGTATAAAGTTGTAAATCGTTAAATTGAAGTAATATGAAAAAACATCTTTTAATGAAAACGATACTCATAATGACGTTTTGTATTCTATCGTCAAATGTTATGAATGCTACGGTATCATTACCTTCGTTTTTTACAGATAATATGGTTTTACAGCAAAAAAGTGCCGTTCCGTTTTGGGGAGAAAGCGATGGGAAATCTATAACTATAATGACATCGTGGGATAAAAAAACATACAAAACCGAAGTTACAAATGGCAAATGGAATGTGGTTTTAAAAACTCCTGTGTATGGAGGGCCTTACACAATTAATATAAATGACGGAACAATCAAAACGCTCAATAATGTTTTAATTGGTGAAGTTTGGTTGTGTTCTGGTCAAAGTAATATGGAAATGCCTCTGGAAGGTTGGGGGAAAATTAATAATTTTAAGCAAGAAATAGAAACCGCTAATTATCCGCAAATACGATTATTGCAGGCAGAACATATTGAAAGTACTTTACCGTTAAATACAATAAAAGTACAACAGGAAGGATGGAATGTTTGCAGTCCAAAAACGATTGCTGATTTTAGTGCAACTGCTTATTTTTTTGCTAAAAAGCTTTATAATGAAAAAAAGATTCCGATAGGTTTAATTCATTCTTCATGGGGAGGAACGTTAATTGAAGCCTGGACAAGTTCTGGAGCGTTAAGTACCATTCACGATTTTGATAATGAAATTCAGGCGATGAAATCACAAACCGATGCAGCAGCATTATTACAAAAATATAATGCAGATATGGCGGATTGGGAAATGAAATTGACAGGCGCAGATAAAGGATTTGAGACAGGAAAAGTGATTTGGGCAACACCTACTTTTGATGATTCCTCCTGGAAAACAATGCGATTGCCTTCGTTTTTTGACAGCAACGGATTAGGCAATTTTGACGGAGTGGTTTGGTTTAGAAAAAAGTTTACAGTAACTGATAGTAGTATAGACTTTAGTCTGAATTATTATGCAGATGACGATGATACAATTTGGATAAATGGCAATTATATTGGCGAAACGAAAGGTTATAACATAGAGCGCCATTATACAATTCCATCAAAATTTTTGAAAAAAGGCGAAAACACAATCACAATCAGAGTTTTTGACGGAGCTGGAAATGGAGGTGTTTATGGCGCCGAAAATTTCTCTTTGAAATCAGCAAAAGAATCAATTTTATTGGCAGGAAACTGGAAATATCTTATAGGTGCAGATAGTAAAGATTTGCCTGTAAAACCCTATCTGGCACAAGGACAAAACAGGCCAAGCGCTATTTATAATGCCATGATTGCGCCTTTGTTAGATTATAAAATTAAGGGAGTAATCTGGTACCAGGGAGAAAGTAATGCCGAAAGAGCGTATCAATATCAAACTTTGTTTCCAATGCTGATAAACGATTGGAGAGCAAAATTTAAAGATAAAAATTTGCCATTTTTCTTTGTTCAATTGGCCAATTATAAAGAGCGAAAAAAACAACCCGCAGCATCTGATTGGGCAGAATTACGAGAAGCACAGTTTCTGACTTTGAAATTGCCAAATACCGGAATGGCAGTAACAACAGATATTGGAATTGCAGAAGATATTCATCCAAAAAACAAACAGGATGTTGGAGGGAGATTAGCAAATATCGCTTTGGCAAAAGTGTATAATACCAAAATTGACTATTTGGGACCACTTTATAAATCATATACTATAAAGTTCAATACCGTAACAATAGATTTTAATTTTAATGAAAATATTAAAGCTAAAGATGGTGTTTTGAAAGGATTTTCGATCGCAGGATCTGATCAGAAATTTTATTGGGCGGATGCTAAAATAGTCAATGGTAAAGTGGAAGTTTACGCTCAGGATGTTCCAAACCCTGTTGCAGTTCGTTACAATTGGGCTGATAATCCTGACGGAAATTTAACCAATGCCTCAGGTTTGCCTGCTTCATCTTTTAGAACAGATGTTTGGCCAGGTATTACATATGAAAAGAAATAAGAAAATAACATATTAAGAAAATGAAAAAACAATTTACAACATTAAGGCAGTCTTTTGCAATAGCATTTTTTATTCTGGCTAGTTATTGCAGTCCAATAGCAGCACAACAAATTATCTCAGTAAAAACAAAAAGTAATGCACTTGTTTTACAAGTAACTCCAAAGAAAGAAGTAAACACTATCTATTTAGGGGAAAAACTGGCAAATGATTTTGAATATGAAAAAATTCAGGGTCAGTTTCGTCAGGGAACAGATTATTCAGGTATCTATAATGCGGCCTATACGCCATCAGGATCTAAAAACTTATTAGAACCTGCAATTGCCGTAACACATGCAGACGGAAATACTTCATTAGATTTATTGTATGTATCGCATAAAACAACGACGGTAAGTACAGGAATTTCTCAAACCGAAATTACTCTTAAAGATCCTGTATATCCTGTTGAGGTCCATATGTTTATTCAGGCATATTATGACACTGATGTTATTGAACAATGGACGACAATTCAGCACAGTGAAAAAGGAAATGTTACTTTGAACAAATACGCTTCGGCAAATTTATATTTAAAAGGATACAGCAATTTTTGGCTAAACCAATATCATGGTGATTGGGCAAAAGAAATGCAGCCTGAAGAAACAAAACTGACACACGGAATTAAAGTTTTAGATACCAAATTGGGTTCTCGTGCCAATTTATTTCAACCCTCTGTATTTATGGTTTCTTTGGATAAACCAGCAACAGAAGATGAAGGGAAAGTTTTGTTTGCAGGACTGGAATGGTCAGGAAATTTTAGAACAGATTTAGAATTAGATCCTTTAAACAATCTTCGTGTTATTTCAGGTATTAATAATGCTGCTTCAGCGTATTCATTGCCTAAAAATGAAGTGTTTACAACACCAAAATTTTGGTACACATTATCGTCTAAAGGAAAAGGAAATGCAAGTCGCAATCTGCACGACTGGTCAAGAAATTATAAAATATTAGACGGTAAAGGAAACCGCATGACATTGCTAAACAACTGGGAAGCTACTTATTTTAATTTTGACGAAGATAAGCTTAAAGTACTTATTGCTGATAGTAAAAAATTAGGCGTAGATATGTTTTTATTGGATGATGGATGGTTCGGAAACAACTATCCCCGTAACAACGACGACGCGGCTTTGGGAGATTGGGAAGTCAATAAAAAGAAACTGCCAAACGGAATCGGAACTTTAGTGAAAACAGCTAAAGACAATCAGGTAAAATTTGGAATCTGGATTGAGCCGGAAATGGTAAATCCTGCAAGTGATTTGTATAAAAAACATCCGGAATGGATCATCAAACAACCAGGAAGAGCAGAACATTATTTCCGTAATCAGTTAGTTTTGGATTTATCAAACCCACAAGTTCAGGATTTTGTCTATGGAGTTGTTGACAATCTTTTTACCGAAAACCCGGAATTAGCTTATATTAAATGGGATTGTAATGCGGTAATATACAATGCGTATTCTAGTAATCTAAAAGACAAACAGAATAATTTTTATACTGATTATGTAAACGGGCTTTACAAAGTTCTGGAACGTATTCGTGTAAAATATCCAAAAGTGCCAATGATGCTTTGCTCTGGCGGTGGGGGAAGAGTTGATTATGGAGCTCTGAAATACTTTACTGAATTCTGGCCAAGTGATAATACAGATCCTTTAGAGCGTGTATACATGCAATGGGAGTACTCGTACTTTTATCCAGCCTTAACTATTGCTGCTCACGTTACCGATTGGGGAAAACAGCCTATAAAATATCGTACAGATGTTGCCATGATGGGAAGGTTAGGTTTTGACATTGTAGTTAAAGATTTAAATGAGAAAGACTTAGCTTTTACCCAGCACGCTATAAAAAACTATAATGCACTAACCAATACAATCTGGCAGGGAGATCAGTACCGTTTGCAAAATCCTTGGGGTAATGATACGGCATCAGTGATGTTTGTTAATAAAAATGGAAACGAAGCAGTTGTATTTACTTATTCTGTTAATTCCAGATATGAAGCCGGAACACATCTTCCAATTAAATTAAAAGGATTACAGTCAGGACAAAATTATAAAGTTGAAGAAATCAATGTTTATCCGGATAAAAAAGCAGTCGTAGAAACTGCCGTTTATTCAGGCGATTTTTTAATGCAGGTTGGAATTAATCCAAACGTTACTGCATCAAATAGCAGCGTTGTTTTAAAAATCACTAAAGGCTAAAATATAATTACAAACATTAAGTATATATTTGTAATATATATTTTCTAAATAAATACCTATTAAAACGTTTTATGAAGCAAATTATTCAACAGATAAAAAATCTCGAATCGATCAATTCCTTATCTAAACATGAGCAATTGGTTCAGGGAATAATTAATGCCATTGATGAAAAGGTTGTCACAAAAGGCGATCTGTTACCATCGGTAAATACTTTTATTAGCGAATTGGGCTTTGCAAGAGAAACCATTGCAAGAGCCTACAAGGATCTTGTTCATAGGGGCATTATTGAATCAAAAAACAGATTGGGTTACTTTGTTGCTACAAATGATGTAAAACAGGAGTTAAAAGTGGCACTGTTGATATTTGCATTTGATATTTTTCAGGAAACGTTCTATGAGAATTTTAGAAAGGGTCTTGGCAAAAATGTGCAGCTGGACATCTTTTTCCATCACAATAATTTTGACACCTTTGAAAATATTATTCAAACGATAAAAGGGAAATACGGAATGTTTGTTATCGCTCCGATTCCTGGTAATAAAACAGCGGCTGTTTTATCACAGCTGCCAACTAACAGAGTATTGCTGGTAGACCGTTACATAGAAACAGAGGAAGATTACAATTATGTTGCGCAGGAGTTTGGAGATTCTTCTTACAATGCTTTTGTACAGCTAAAAGATAAAATCAAGAAGTACGATGAAATTATCTTCTTTTTTAAACCATCCTCTGCAGAACCTGATGAAATTTTAAATTCGTTTAAAAGATTCATGAAAGATTACAACATCAAAGGTGTTATCAAAGAAGAATACATATCAGGTTCTCTGGAAAAAGGAAAAGTATATTTTACTATTCATAATCTCGAGCTTTGGGAAATGTTGAAAGACTCTAAAATCAAAGGACTTAAGATTGGTAAAGACATCGGATTTATTTCTCACAACGATGACATTGTAAAAGAAATCATTTTTGACGGAGTTACTACATTTTCTACAGATTTCGCGGAAATGGGGAAAAAAGCGGCAAATTTTGTTTTGAATAGAAAAAAGACACAGGAAATCATCCCTACAATTCTTATTGATAGAAATTCGTTGTAGTTTATGAATGTTTTATCAATTGTTAGTTTTTTGCTAATTACAGGTCTTATTGCCTTAATTTCGGCAATTAAGACACGTAAGAAAAAGGTACAAACCACTAATGGACTTTTTTTTGCAGATCACAACAATAATTTTTTCATAGTAGGAGGAGCATTGTTGTTAAGCAACATAAGTGCCAATCAATTTATAGGCGAAAACGAATCTATTTATACCAATAATATGAGCGTTATAGCATGGGGCGTAAGTTCTGTGCTAGCGATGTTGTTGGTCGCAGAGTTCTTTTTGCCTATTTATTTTCGTACCGGAGCCATGACAATTCCGGATTATTTAGGAAAGCGTTACGATCAGTCGACTAAAAGATTAGTGTCAATTGTATTTTTATGCAGTTACATTGTTAATTTGCTTCCCGCAGTTCTATATGGTGGTGCTGTTGCCCTTACCGGAATGTTCAATTTCCTGGAGCCTTTACAATTAACGTATTGGCAAAATATCTGGATCATGGTTTGGGTAATAGGATTAACGGGTTGTGCCTATTCCGTTCTTGGAGGTTTAAGAGCGATCTCTATAAGTGACACCATTTTAAGTATTGGACTATTAACGATTGGCATTGCTTTTCCCTATTTTGGATTCAAATTTTTAGGTCATGGCGATTGGTCGCAAGGACTGAATATTATGCTTTCGCAGAATAAAGAACATCTAAACGCTATTGGAGGTTCAAATGACGAAATACCATTAAGCACTATTTTTACCGGTATGTTTATCATGAATCTGTATTATTGGGGAATGGAACAGTTTATTGTACAACAGGCGCTTTCGGCAAAAAGTCTTTCGCACAGTCAGAAAGGAATGGGATTGGCCTGTTTAGGAAAATTGTTATGTCCTTTTATCATTAATATTCCCGGACTGATAGGTGTGCATTTATATAAAAATCTTCAAAACACAGCAGAAGTTTTTCCTCTGGTTGTAAAAGATACTTTGCCAACGATTCTAATTGGTTTAACAGCCGCTGTTGTGCTAGGTGCTGCTATTAGTACTTTTAATGCGGGATTAAACAGTAGTAGTACACTGTTTGTATTAAACCTATATAAGCCTTGGTTGGAAAAAAGAAATAAAGAAGTTACAGAGAAACATTTGGTTTATACCGGGCGCAAATTCGAAATTATTATTTCGGCTTTAGCAATGTTTTCTGCTCCGTTTATTATGTTTAGTAAAGCAGGCTTCTATACTTATTTGCAACAACTCGGAGGAATGTTTTGTTTGCCTATTTTCACCATTATATTAGTTGGCTTTGTTTCGAAAAAAGTTCCACCGCAAGCGGCTAAAATCGGAATGGCATTCTTTATTTTGAGTTATGTAATCTTTAATTATATTTTGGAAATTGAACTGCATTATTTGCATATGCTGGCGATATTATTCGCTTTTACTACAATATGTATGTTGGTCGCCTCAAAATTTTATCCAAATTATAAGTATACTGAAATCAAACTTGAATCTGTTGGATTAGTACCATGGAAGAATCGCTATTGGTACTTTGGTGCACTATTGATCGGGATGGTGAGTATTTTTATTTTATTCTCTAAATGGGGGATAGCTTAGTTTAAGATGCTGAGGTTCTAGGATTTTAAATTTCAGACGCTGTTTATACGTCTTTATTTATGTTCAATAATTATCGATTTTAATGGCGAAAGATGCATCGAAACTTATCCCTACAATGGTATCCCAATCTATTACCGAAATGACCAACAAACTTTTTCGGAAGATTTATTAAGAGTGATTTGACTGATAATTCTTCTGTTTATTTCTGTTTTTCTTTTGAGTTGCTTAAAAATAAATCCTGTACTATAAGAATCCCTATAACGTACTTATTTTCCCTTTTTTAAGACACATGTGCCTTATTTTTGTCTGAGATTTCTTGATTTTCTCTCTATTATTTTTCTCTTTTTCTTTTTAAACTTTGTTATTTATACAAATGCCGAAATAAATCCCGCAAAAAAATAGCAAATTCTTAAAACATAAATTTGGATGTTATGAAAATATTTGTATGTTTGTAATGTTGTAGTATAGTATAGTATAAGTCAAGTAAGTTTCTCTTATCTTTAAATGCTCAATAAAAAAACTAACTCAATATTTTATTAACTAAAAACCAAAATCATTATGAGAATCGCAATAAGATACTTATGCTTCTTAGTAGTTATGATGTGTGCCAGTACACTTTATTCCCAAACTATCACCGGTAAAGTTACAGATAATGAAAATTTGCCATTGCCTGGCGCTACTATTATAGTAAAAGGCACTCAAAACTCAGCAGTAACTGACATTGATGGTAGTTACAAATTATCAAATGTTAAGACAGGATCAACTTTGGAATTTAGTTTCATAGGATTTAATACGCAATCAGTTGTTGCAAATAAATCTGAAATTAATATCTCTTTGACTCCAAATACTCAGGAATTGAATGAAGTTGTAATAGTTGGAGCCACAATGAAAAAAGGAGATCTAACCGGTGCTGTTAGCAGTGTTTCTGGTGATAAACTTAGAGAGGTTCCTACGCCAAATGTAGTTCAGGCGCTTCAAGGGCGTGCCTCAGGTGTATATGTACAACAAAGTGCTGTACCTGGTCAAACAGGTTCAATAAGAATTAGGGGAAATAATTCTCTAAACTTTGGCGGTAACCCAATATTTGTAATTGATGGTTTAGTTACTGATAGCAATTTTGAAAATATTAACCCTGACGATATTGCGAGTTTGGAAGTTCTTAAAGATGCTTCTGCTACTGCACTGTATGGTTCAAGAGCAGCTAATGGCGTAATAGTAATTACGACAAAAAAAGGTTCAAGATCAGGGGAAGCAAAAATACAGTATGATACATGGACAGGTGTATCTGAATTTGCAAGAACTATTCCGTTGATGAATGGTCAGCAATTATTTGATCTAAGGGTTGATGCTTATGCAAATCGTTATATGGATGAGAATCCTGCTGCTGATCGTACTGCTTATATCAATCAAATTAAGTCAGATGGTTCGACTGTATTTGCGCCTTATGAATTGGATTCTTACCGAACGGGTAAAAGTTACAATTGGCTAGATCAGGTAACGCGTTCAGGTTTTCAAACGAATCATAATTTAAGTTTCAGCGGAGGGGGAGAAAAGGGGACTTATTTTGTAAGTTTCAATTATGTTAATCAGGAGGGACTTCTTAAAAACTCTGATTTTAAAAGATATAATGGAAAAATTAACCTTGCGCAGGATTTGAAATCATGGCTGCAGTTTGGTACCAATACTACTTTTTCAAGAAGCGAGAGTAATTATCAGGAGGGCAGTGCCTTTGGTGTGGCATTGGGAGCAAATCCATTACTACCTATAGACTCTAAAGCTACTTATCTTCGATATGGTGAAGTATTTGATCAAAATCTTTATAATCCGATACTAAGTCTTGATATCATAAATTCAAGTATGCGTAATAGACTTACAAGTAGTAATTTTTTAAGTGCCAAACCGGTAAAGGGACTTGATATCAGAACTACCTTTTCTGTAGATATTACAGATCAGGCAAATTTTGATTATGTACCAAGTTACACAGGACAGTCACTTAGAAATTCTATGGATGGAGAAGCGCATCATTATAGATATTCACAATTGAATTATCAGTGGGATAATACCGTAAGTTATAGTAAAGTTTTTGCTGCAAAGCATGACGTAAGCATAATGGGAGGATTTTCTGTAATGAGTAATTCAGGTAATAGTACAGATGTAAGAGCTCGCGGATTTGTTAGTGACGATTTGACCTATATGGCATTATCAGGTGCATATCAAAAGGATAATGCGCAGTTAGGCTCGAATTTTACAGATTATTCAAACCAATCGTATTTTGCAAGAGCTAACTATGTTTTTGATGGCAAGTATAATATTACAGGTACAATAAGAAGAGATGGTTCTTCTAAATTTGGCCCTAATAACAAATGGGGAACCTTTCCTTCAATAGCAGGAAGTTGGGATATTGCTAAAGAAAATTTCCTTACAGGATTTGAAAAATTAAATCAACTTAAGTTTCGTGTAGGTTATGGTATGGTGGGTAATCAAAATGTAGATGCTTACAGGTATTTTGCATTATATAATGCACAAGTGAGTAATAATTCAGGGACTTACGTGTCTGATAATTATATTGATAATTTTGATTTAAGATGGGAAAAGCAAAAACAATTTAATATTGGACTAGATGCTGGTTTCTTTCAAAACAGACTAACTGCAAGTGCTAATTATTTTCATATAAATAATGATGATCTCTTAATGCTGCGCAATATGCCAGTTTCGTCAGGATATAAATATAAGCTTGATAATATTGGTGCTACAACTAATAAGGGTATTGAATTTGAGCTTAGCGGCGACATTATTAAAAACAAAGATTTAAAATGGAATGTTTCTGCCAACGTATCATCTGCAAAAAACAAGGTTACAAAACTTTATGGAGATGCTACAGAGATATACAACTTGGGTGGTTATAGTAACAATGAGATTCAGCGTACTGGGAACTTTTTCTTAGGTGAATCGGTAAATACAGTTTACGTATTTCAATATGATGGTATTGCACAGCAGGGAGAAAACCTTAGTGGAGTAAATTATGGAAGCCGAACAGTTCAGGCTGGGGATATTAAAATCAAAGACCGTAATGGCGACGGTGTGATAAATGATAAGGACAGGTATGTGGTTGGCGATTTGAATCCTGATTATTATGGTGGTTTTTCTACAGATCTTAATTATAAAGGTTTTGGATTAAACGCAGTATTTGCTTATTCAATAGGAGGCGAGAGACCAAGTTCTACCTACGAAAGTTATATGAACTCAGGAGGGATGAGTGCAGCACATACAGACCTTTTAAATCGTTGGACTCCTACCAATACCAATACAGATGTACCAAGAGCCTATTATGGAGGTGGAAGATATACTTTAGGTGAGACAGATAAGGCAATACAAGATGCTTCATTCCTAAGATTAAATGCACTTACAATATCGTATACATTACAAGACAAAGTTGCAGAAAGTGTTTTTCTTAAAAATGTAAGGTTTTATCTAACGGGGTCTAATCTGTTTATTATAACTAAATATAAAGGGTATGATCCTGAAGGAGGAGATTCTTATCCAATATCTAGAATGGTAGTTATGGGATTAAATTTATCTCTTTAATCAAATTAATTTTAAAAATTATTTTTATGAAAGCAAAAATTATAGCCTTTATGGCCCTGGCAATATTATCAGCCTCCTGTTCTTCAGATTTTTTAGATGAAGAGCCTAAAAGTTCACTTACTGCTGCTCAGGCATATGGCAGTTTAGGCAAAATAGAGCCTGTTCTTTTAGGAGCTATAACAAATTGGAGAAATATGCAAAAAGACCGTGCAGGGCTTTATACTTCTCTCGGTACAGATGAAGCACAACAAGGGGCTTTGCAGGTAACCGGAGATGCAAACCAGGCAGGACTTGATCTATACAATGGTTTTCTAAGCCAGGAGAATCAGGCAATTGGGCAATTGTGGAATGACAGATGGCCAGTAATTGAAGTGGCAGCACAATCCATTAGAGCATTAGGGACCAATAGCGAAGAAGATAGTGCAAAACGTGATCTTTTAATGGGCGAAGCTAGTTTTTTAAGAGCAACATTAATGTTTGAGCTAACACAATATTGGGGAGAAATACCTATTAATGACAAAGCAAAATCGGCAGAATTTGGTTTAAAACGCCAGCCTCTGGATTTAGTTTATTCTTATATAGTTGCCGATTTAGAAAGAGCAATTCAAAAACTTCCTGTAACACAGAGCAATCCTTCATTTCCTGCAAAAGGTGTGGCTCAGGCACTTTTGGGAAAAGTATATTTATATGCTCCCGAAGCGTCAGGATACCGTGATTATACTAAAGCAAAACAGTGGTTTGCAGAAGTTATTAATTCTGGGAAGTATAGTTTACTTTCTAATTACGCAGATGTTTTTAGTTCAGATCATGCTAATTCTCAAGAATCCTTATATGAATGGCAGTATAATAATAACTGGCCTGATAATAACCAGATACAATGGCAAACAGGTTCAAGAGTTTTGGCAAATATAGACCAATATGCTTATTTTGGCGGTTATGATCTTATACTTCCTACTCAGTATTGTTATAAAGATAAAACTGATGGAGGATTATGGGAAGCAGGTGATGTACGTAAAGAGGCGAGTATTCGTTATGATTTTACTTATAAGGGTGTTAAACCAACACTTCCTGCTGGTTTTGGTGGTGATGAACTGGATCCACACATTAAAAAATACGAAGATATTCGAGTAGACGGAAGACAATCGTTCTGGAATTCAGGCAAAAATAAAGCATATATCAGATACTCGGATGTATTACTTAACTACGCAGAATGTTTAAATGAATTAGGAAACACGACAGAAGCTGAAGGATATGTTAATCAGGTTCGTACAAGAGCTTTTGGAGGAACATTACCTGAAGCAATGAAATGGAGCGGACTTTCTCAATCTCAGTTTAGAGAGCAAATTCTTGACGAACGTATGCGTGAATTAGCTTTTGAAGGCTGGAGAAGAATGGATCTTATTCGTACAGGAAAATTGGTGGAATTAGTAAGTACTCGTAACAAATGGGCAAAACAAAACGGTACAATTGCAGCATTTCATAACCGTTATCCTATTCCTATCGGAGAGATCAAGCTTAATGATGATATTAGCGATGCTGATCAGAATCCGGGTTATTAATATCCTTAAAATACTTTTAATCTAGTTTTTTATTTTTTTGGTTTGTGATTTGGTTTAATCACAGTTTTGTTTTGAAATGCCATTTTGGATTTAGGTAATAACAGTACTAAGTAAGTTTTCTGTTAGAAAAGACTTATTCCAAAGTGGCATTCTCATTGGAGTTCATATTCAGGTATTAAATGATAAGTCAGGAACTTAAATTTTACCGGCAATGAGCGTGATAATTACTTTACTAAAAGGAGAAAGTAAAGAAATTGTAATTGAATTCGACGAAGCAGCCTTGAAAACTGGAGAAAAGCCAGTTGTAAAAGCTGTTTCTTATGATAGATAAAAAAGGTATTTTCGATTTAAACCCGACAGGTTTAATAACCGATCTAAGAGACTAAAAAAACACAATATGAATATCAAGAAATATAAAGCATTACTTTTTGTACTGTTGCCTTTTTTAGGCTATTCTCAAACTAATCCGTTAGAATTATGGTACACAAAACCGGCATCACAATGGGAGGAAACATTGCCATTAGGGAACGGACGTTTAGGAATTATGCCTGATGGAGGAGTAACAACTGAAAAATTGGTCCTGAATGACATCACATTATGGAGCGGATCACCACAAGATGCCAACAATTATAAAGCCTATACTTTTTTACCTCAGATTAGAGAATTGCTATTAGCAAATAAAAACAGTGACGCCGAAAAACTGATCAATGAGAATTTTGTGTGTACAGGTCCGGGTTCCGGAAGCGGGGATGGAGCAAATGTACAATTTGGGTGCTATCAGGTTTTAGGCAATATGACGTTGAAATTTGATTATAAAACTAAATCGCAACCTGTAAATTATTCCAGAAATCTTGATCTTCAAACGGCAGTTGCATCAACGAAATTTAGCATTGACGAGGTAACATATAAACGGGAGTATTTTGCTGGTTTTGGCGATGATGTGGCTTTTATAAGATTGACTTCAAATAAAAAAGGAAAGCTGAATTTTACGGTTCAACTGGATCGTCCGGAGCATTTTAAAACTGTAAATGGTAGTGATAATTCTCTTATAATGTCGGGTCAGTTAAACAATGGAACCGACGGAAAAGGAATGCGTTACGAAGCAAAAGTAAAAGTGCAAATAAAAGACGGTGACGCAGTATACAGTAACAATGCAATTGAAATCAAAAATGCGAGTGAAGTAGTATTGTTTATTGCTGCCGGAACAGATTTTAAAGATAAAAACTTCGAAGCTTCAGTAGATAAGATTTTAGATGCAGCGATGCAAAAGAAATATCAGGATCAGAAGAAATTGCATATTGAAAATTACCAAAAGTTATTTAATCGTGTGGATTTGAATTTTGGAAAAGTTTCAAAAAAAACATTGCCTACAAACGAGCGTTTAGATGCTTTTATGAAAGATTCTGATGCAGATACAGGACTTCCGGTTTTGTTTTACCAATACGGGCGTTATTTAAGTATCAGTAGTACAAGAATAGGTTTATTACCACCAAACTTGCAAGGATTGTGGGCACATCAGGTTCAAACACCCTGGAATGGGGATTATCATCTTGATGTGAATGTGCAAATGAATCACTGGGCATTAGAAACCGGAAATTTATCAGAATTAAATCTGCCTCTCAAAGATTTGGTTAAAGAAATGGTTCCTTACGGAGAAAAAACTGCAAAAGCCTATTATAATGCTGAGGGCTGGGTAGCACATGTAATTACCAATGTTTGGGGATTTACAGAACCGGGTGAAAGCGCTTCATGGGGAATTGCAAAAGCTGGATCTGGCTGGTTGTGCAACAATTTGTGGAATCATTATTTATATACAAACGATGAAAAATATCTCAAAGAAATTTATCCGATTATAAAAGGTGCAGCTCAGTTTTATAATAGCATGTTGCTGAAAGACCCGGAAACGGGCTGGTTAGTAACATCGCCGTCAGTATCGCCTGAAAATTCGTTTTTCTTGCCAAATGGTCAGGAAGCTCACGTTTGTATGGGACCAACAATCGATAATCAGATTGTTCGTGAATTATTTAACAATGTAATTGCAGCATCGCAAAAGTTAGGAATAGATGCAGATTTGAGCAATAGTCTGGAGAAAAGATTAAAATTATTATCTCCTGCAGGAGTTGTTTCGCCTGACGGGAGAATTCAGGAATGGTTAAAACCATACAAAGAACCAGATGCGCAACATCGTCACATATCTCATTTATACGGCTTATATCCAGCCTCTTTAATTACACCTGAAAGCACACCAAATCTTGCAGAAGCAGCTAAGAAAACACTTGAAGTACGAGGCGATGATGGTCCAAGTTGGTCTATAGCGTACAAAATGTTGTTTTGGTCTCGTTTAAAAGAAGGAAACCGGGCTTATAAATTATTGAAAACAATATTAAGACCAACACTTGCAACCAATATAAATTATGGAGCAGGAGGAGGAGTTTATCCCAATTTACTTTCTGCAGGGCCACCATTTCAAATTGATGGAAACTTTGGCGCAGCTGCCGGAATTGGTGAAATGTTAATTCAAAGTCATGCTGGATTTATAGAATTATTGCCTGCAATGCCAGATGCCTGGTTAAATGAAGGTGAAGTAAAAGGACTTAAAGCCGAAGGGAATTTTACCATAAACATGAAATGGGAAAAAGGTAAAATCACGAAGTATGATATATTATCTGCAACACCTACAAAAGTAAAGGTTAAGGTTAATGGCGAATTAAAAGAAATTACTTCTTCTAACTTATAGTTTATAGATGTCTCGGGTAAAAAAAATATATCCAAAGCGCAAAACTAAATGGTAAAAGCGATTTTAAAACTTTTATTCATCAGGCAGATATGAGACTGGTGGAACTTTAGAATTTATCATGGGACCAAAATCTAATAAGAAATGGGGAACGAAATTGGAAGACAGACCGGGTAATTAAAAACAAAGACCCGACAGATTTTAGCCTGTCGGGTCTCCTACTAAACCACTAACCATTATTTTTAAATCAAAACCGATTCTTCATTTTTCAACAAAGACAGGTGAATCGTAACTCCTGAATGACTCTTTTCTTCTGATAAAACACTTTCAAAAACGTCTTCAGCTTCAGTTTTTTTATCCAAGCCAAAAAGCCCTAATCCCTGCATATACAAACAGTGAATTTTGTTGCGTTTGTCTAAGTCATCTTCCCAAATCATAAGATCCGGAAGTGATACTGCAAAATAGTCGATCGTAACATGATCGTTTAGATGTTTTTGTGCGTAAGCGACCAGCTTTTCAAAACGTTTATCAGCCTCAGATTGTTGGTTTAACTTTAAAAATGCCAAACCTTGATAGAAAATTTTATCCGGTTGCTGATCATTATAAAAAATGGCAGCCGTTGGTTCGTCGAGTCCCTGAGTTGCTTTATTCCACCAATTTATGGCTTCTTCTAATTTGTTTTTTTTCTCAAAAGCTACGCCAAGCCAATAATGAATATCATTTTCTTGTGCACCAGGCAATTTTCCTTCACCTAAATTATCAGGATACGTTTGCGCCTGCTCCAAAAACGCAATGGCAATATCATAATTACCTGCAGTAATTTGTTGTTTGGCAATTTCAGTTAAAGCAACCAGATATTGACCGCTCACTTTTCCTTCACCGCCTTCCCATGGATGGAAAATACGATTTTTTAATAGCGTGAGCGCTTTATCATGCTTTCCTAAAAGGTTATATAAAGTAACGCGTTCCAGATAAACATCGTCTCTTTGAATTACCAATTCCAAATGTTTCTCTAAGAAAGCAAGTCTAAATACTAAATCCCTGTTCAGGCGCTTGTACAATTGATCTAATTCCATTAGAATTCTCGAATCTGTCACGTCCAGTGAAAATGCTTTTTCTAAACTGGAAAGCGCCTTTTGTTCGTTGTTTAATTTATTGTAATACGCAAGAGCCAGGTTACGATGTACTGTCGGAAAACTATCATCCAGTGCCACAGATTGTTCCCAGCAAGAAATCGCATCATCATAGAACTTTGAAGCATACCAGAAATTACCCAGATAGTATAGCGCTTTTGCATCGTTTCTTTGCTTCTGAATCACGTTTGTAAGTACTAATGCGGCTTCAACCTGATTAGGAAAACAATACTCCGGTTTTGCCTGAGATGCCATTTTGAAGCATTTTTCGGCTTGACCGAAATCATTTAACTTCTCATAAAAGGAGCCTGCATAATACCACGCAATCGGGTAGGTTGCTTCGTCTTTAAGACCTTCGGATAATAAACTTATGGCTTCGTTATTTAACCCAGCTGCTGCATAATCTAAGGCATATTCTATATAAGTGTGAATATTGTTTCTAATCAATGAATTGAAATACTCCAGTTCTTTATTGTCATTGCTCAACAGATATTTCTCGTAAAGCAATCCAAAATTGAAACAGTCATTTTCTAGATAAGTATTGGCAAATTGAAATGCTTTTTCTTGTTGACCTAATTTTCTAAGAAAAGCCACTTGCAAGTGCAGCGCTTTATGATCTTCAGTGTTTTTAGAAATGGCTTTTTTAATGTGTGCCAGTGCCAGTTCATAATCACCATTTAAAGCGTCAAGCTGTGCTACATAAAAATAGCCCTGATTTTGCCAGGCCGCATTCCATGTTGATTTGTACAAAGCATCATAAGCTTCCTGATTCTTGTTCTGGTATTTAAGGCATAATCCAAGATTAAAATAAGCTTCACCTTCATACGGATTTGGGTTTCTTTGCGTCAATGTTTTGATGGCCGCTCTAAAATAAGGCTCAGCTTCGGTAAATTTCGCTCTTCGCATCAACCATAATCCCATAGCGTTATTCGAACGAATGTCACCGGAATCACGTTTAATAGCTTCTTCGTAATACGGAATCGGACTGTAAGTCGCGTGTCTGTATTGCTCTAAATGCTGAGCTGTTAAGAATAATTGTTCGTTACTCTCAATATCTTCCGGAGCAAGTGCAGGTTTTGCAGCTTCTGGAATTTCATCTTCATTTTGTCCTTCATAGATCCAGTCAACCAAAACTTTAGCATCAGCATCTGTTACAGAAATCGATAATCCTTCCAACGACGCATTACCAAAATCAATAGTTTCTTCGAATGAATTGTATGGCGAAGCATCATATTGTTTTTGAAATATAACGGTATCATTGTTTTTTAAAGTAACCGTGCTTTTAGGATAAACTCCAGTTGTATAAGCTTTGATCACTAATTTGTTATCAATACTCTCTAAATTAACCATTGCATTTTTAGTTGCATTTTTTACGATACCTAAATCGCGATAGGGCATAAAATACTGAGTAAAATTCTTTTGTTCACCCGGCATTATCCAGGAAAAATCGGGTTGATTATCCGTATAAACACCACACATTAATTCAATATATGGGCCATCTTCATCGGTTAAATTACGATCCCATGCTCGACCAAAATCGCCATGTCCCCAGGTCCATTGTTTTTTTCCCGGAGAAACATGATGATTGGCTACGTGAAGCAATCCGCCTTTTGAGTCATTTTCATATCCGCCTACAAAATTATATTTAGATGCAATGGCCATATAAGATGTTGGAACCGGAATATTTTTATAACGTGAAATATCAGTACCTGGCGAATAATCTACTTTATAATACGTTCCTTTTGCAATTGGAAAAGACGAAACATCACGTTTGCCATGATCAAAAACAGCATTTACATCTGGAGGAAATACCGACTGGTAATCGTCATTTACTTTCACAGCAGGATTCGCCCACCACAAGAATGTTTGAGGAAAAGAAGTTCTGTTGTACAATTGTGCTTTAATTTCCAAATAAGCTTTGTCAGGATAGAGTCTGAAACCTGCCATACCTTTGGTCCTGAACATACGCTCCACTTCGCTGCACCAAACCGTTGCGCTTCCATCTTCGTGTTCTTCAATTGTGAAATCAACTGGATCAAAAGTGGTTGGCCTGTGGTGTTGTGGCCAGTTAAACTCGATTCCACCAGAAATCCATGGTCCTGTAAGTCCTACTAAGGCAGGTTTTACAACCTGATTGTAATATACAAAATGGCGCTGTTTCGTTTTATCATAAGCCATATGAACTCGTCCGCCAAGTTCTGGTAAGATCATTATTTTAACAAATTCATTTTCAAGATAAACGGCCTGATATTCTTTGTCTGTTTTTTCGTCTGCTATTTTTTCAATAACCGGGTAAGGGTATACAGATCCGTTACTTCCCTGATATACTCTTTTTTCAATAAATACGGGATTTTTTTCAGGTTTGCCCACCTCATAGGTTGGTAGGATTATTTTTTCCTTCCAAACATTTACTTTTTGCATGATGTAATGAAATTTAGATTATTGAATATTCTTTGATTTTTTATCAGAAACCATCAGTTCTTCAATCTCTTCAAGACTTTTGTTTTTGGTTTCAGGAAGTTTTTTAAATACAAAAACAAATCCTAAGGCACAGATAATGCCGTACAGCCAGAAAGTTCCTGATGTGCCCAGATATTCGTTAAATATTGGAAAGGTTTGTACTAAAAGTGCGGAGGCAATCCAGAGTGCAAATGTGGCCACAGACATCGCAACACCTCTGATTCTGTTAGGGAAAATTTCAGATAAAATTACCCAAGTAATAGGAGCAAGGGACATTGCATAAATAGCAATCGCAAGCAATACAAGTAATAATAATGGAAAACCAGTAACATTGGTATAATAAAAATATCCCAATAAAGCATAAATTACAGCAAGTGCACCCGAACCAAAAAGCATTAGTTTTTTACGCCCAAGTTTATCTACAGTTCCCATAGCAACCAGAGTAAAAACAAGATTAATGCTACCTGTAATTACGATATTCATGAATAAATCATTGATACTGTAACCCGCTGAAACAAAGATTTCCTGAGCATAGTTAAAAATGATATTGATACCGCACCATTGTTGGAAAGCAGCCAAAACAATCCCGATAATTAATATCGGAAGAGCTTTTTTGTCCAGTAGCATTTTGAAATCTGTTTTCTCGGTTTCGTGTGTAAAAGTCTCTTTTATTTTTACAATTGCTTCTTTGGCGTAGGCCAAACCACCAATTTTGGTCAATGTATCTTCAGCAGTAGTATGATTTCCTTTTTTAGCCAAATACCTCGGGCTTTCCGGAATTAAAAACATTAGAATAAAGAATAGAACTGCAGGGAAAAATCCCGCCCAAAACATCCATCTCCAACCCGTTTGTCCGTTCCATGAAGCCAGAATTTCGGCATGAGAATAACCAGCCGGAATAACTTCGGTAATCAGCATGTTGGTAATTTGTGCGGCAAGAATACCAATCACTACAGTAAGTTGGTTGATTGAAACAAAAAGTCCGCGGGTTTCCTGTGGGGCGATTTCGGCAATATATAAGGGAGAAATTGTTGACGCAATTCCAATTCCGATTCCGCCAATAATTCTCCAAATAATAAAGGTGGTAAAGGTTTCTGAAGCTCCCGTTCCAATCGCTGATACGGAGAATAATACTGCCGCAGCAATTAACATAGGACGCCTTCCGTACGTGTCTGCCAGTTTCCCCGCGACGGCTGCACCGACAACACAGCCGACAAGAGCACTACTCATAGCCCAGCCTTGTAAAGCCGGAGAATCAGAAATACCAAAATAAATCTCATAAAATGGTTTTGCCCCACCAATTACAACCCAGTCGTAACCAAAGAGTAAACCACCCAATGCTGCAACAAGACTAATTGATAGTAAAAAGGTATAATTATAATTTTTCATAAAAAGGTTTTAATAGCTTTTGTAAAATTAGCAGAATAGGAACCTTCGAATTATGGATATTTTTTTTGAATAGATGGATTATAATCTGATTTTATGATGCGCTGTGTTAAAATACGAAATCAATTGCGTTACTGCTTATATTCTGTACGGTATTGTATAGGTGAAGTACTCATTATTTTTTTAAACAAACGAGAGAAATACAACGGGTCATTAAAGCCCAATGTAAAACTTATTTCCTTTATACTCATAGAAGTGAAGCTTAGATACTGACAGGCTTTTTGCATTTTTAAATAGTTGAAATAATGTATCGGAGAATACCCTGTCTGCTTCTTAAACAAGGTGAAGAAGTGAGATGATGAATAATTGAAATGAGCAGCAACATCATTGATCTTTAAAGATATATCCAGATGCTTTTTCATATAGTCAATCGCGGACTCAATAGTATTATCCTCTGAAAATTTCTTACTTTTTTTGATAAAAAATCGCTCATATAAAAAAGCATTCAACAATTGCCATAAAGAGAGATTCGCATATTCAAGATTACTGGCACTGTAACCGTCTTCCATAACATCGAGTATATTTTCAAAAAGTTCGATGCGTCTTTCTTCGAGTGATAATTGCGGGGCTGCATCAGGATGTTCGGTTATGAATTTGTCATAAAAATTGGGTGCTTGCGGCCCCGTAAAATGAATCCAGTAAATACTCCAGGGGTTTTGCTTCAAAGCATAATAATCATGTGCCACTTCCGGGGGTATTATATAAAAGGTATTAGCTTTCAGTGTTATGGTTTTGTTTTCTTTGCTAATAATGCCTTCACCTTTATAACAATAAATAAGAATATACTGCTTACTTCCGTGTTTGCGTTTCATCGAATGATGAGTTGCATTAGGGAAAACACCAATATCAGTAAAATACAAGCTTGATATAAGTGCATTTTTTTTGATGCTCGAAAGTATGTTTTTAGGAATCACAATCATGCGTTGCCCTAAAAAACCTTCTTTGACTTTTGTTTTTTCTTTTTGTGATGAATTCTTCATTTTTTAGAATCTATTTTTCAAATATCGTAATTTAATCCATGTTTATGGAAAAAATGTCCATTTTGATAAAAAGAATCAAGGGTATATTTGAAATACTATTATACAGATAGTGTTTTTGTCATTTTTATAAAACAATATGAACACCTCAAATACTATTACATATGAACCATTTGGTTCTTATAAAGGAGAAGAAATTTTTAAATTTAGAATAAAAAATGTTCATGGAAACTACATTGAACTGCTTAATTATGGAGCCATAGTAAAATCCATAATGGTACCGGACAAAAACGGAAATAAAGAAAATGTAATACTTGGATTCCAAACTTTAGAAGGCTATCTAAAGGATGCATCTTATATTGGAGCAACGGTTGGACGTTTCGCCAACAGAATCAATAATGCGGAATTTTCAATCGGAAGTAAAACATATCATTTGGATAAAAATGATGGTAAAAATAATAACCATAGTGGTTCAGCAGGATTTAACAATAAAGTATTTGATTTTATTGTAAACGAAGATTCGGTAGTTTTTACTTTAGAAAGTAAAAATGGAGAAGGAGGTTTTCCAGGAAATTTAAGCATAAAAGTCATTTATAAATGGACAGATAAAAACGAACTTAAAATTGAATTTTGGGCTGTAGTCGATGAACCATCTCCTTTAAATTTTACCAATCATTCCTATTTTAATTTATCCGCTTGTGCAGAAACAATAGACAACCACAAATTGAATATTCAGGCGGCTAAAATTCTTGAAAGTACTCCGGAGTATATTCCGACAGGAAAAATTATTCCGGCAGATAAATACTTGTTTTTTAATTATAAACTAAAAGATGTAATGCAGCATAACGGACTGAATATCTATTATGTTTTTGATAGAAGTTCTTCCAACGAAAATGCTGTCTGCGAATTGTTCGAAGAAAAATCGGGAAGATTAATGCGTGTTTACACCTCATATCCTGGCGTACAATTGTATACTGGCGATTATTTAAAAAGCCCAATAATTGGGGAGCATTATAGATTTTATGAACCTTTTGACGGACTTTGTTTAGAATGCCAATATTATCCGGATAGCCCTAATCATGCAAATTTTCCCAATACAATATTCGAGGCAGGACAAGTTTATAATGAAACCATTACGTATGCTTTTGACACTATACTCTACTAAAAACTAATCTCTAAAATTTTATAAATGAAAAAAATGTTTAATAATCGATTTTTATGTTTGTTTATACCTGCACTATTTTTTGTTCAGGGGAGTTGTAAAGCACAAAATGAAAGACTTGATCTGAAATCTAAGAATAATCTAAATAAAATTACATTGTCCTTAACCGAAGCAGGAAAGCTGTCGTATAAAGTTACCCGTAAGGAGAAAACGATTATTTTAGATTCTCCGCTTGGCCTGACTTTTGAAAATAATGATTTTACATCTGGTTTATCAGTTGTAAAAGTTTCGCCTATCGAAGAAAAACGTGAAAAATATGAACTTAAAGTTGCCAATAATAAAGTTGTCAACCATGTTTTTGAAAGTAAAAGCATAACATTTAAGAATCAAAAAGGTGCTTTAATGACAATTGATTTAATTGCCGGAGAAGAAGGTGTAGCTTTTAGATATAAGTTTGCTGAAAAGGAAAACCAAACAAAGGTTCTTAAAAATGAAATTACAGGATTTCATATTGAGCAAGATGCGAAAGGTTGGCTTCAGCCCTATAATAAGGCGGGAGATTATACGCCTGGTTATGAAGATTTTTATATTAATGTAAAGTCAGGAGACCCCATAAGTGGTGCACGAAATGAATCAGTTGGCTGGTGTATGCCTGCACTTTTTAATGTAAATAATGCTAAAAGTTGGGTTTTAATTGCAGAATCAGGAACGGATGGATCATTTTCCGGATGTCATTTACAACCGGATTCTAAAGAGGGAATATATAGCATAGCATTTGCTAAAAAAGATGAAAAATTTACCCTGCCTTTGCCCGATAAAGAGGCTTATCCTGAATCAAATTTACCGTGGACAATGCCGTGGAGAGTGATCATGATTGGCGATAAAGCAGGTGATATATTATTATCGACTTTAATTACTGATTTGGCTCCGGCCTCTAAAATTGAAGATACTTCATGGATTGTGCCAGGAAAGGCTGCCTGGTCATGGTGGTCACATCCTGATGATTTTACACCTGAAATGTATAATAAATTCACTGATGTTTCGGCTTCATTTGGTTTTAGATATACGCTTTTTGATGCAGGTTGGGAGAAAGCCAATAAAGAAGGAAAAATTATTGATTATGCCTTAGCTAAAGGAGTTAAGCCATTAGTTTGGGGATACTCGGCAGAATATTTTGAAGCGGAAAAAAGGAAAAAGAGGTTTAAAGAGCTGGCTGAAATGGGTGTAAAAGGTGTTAAGATAGATTTTTGGTGCTCAGACCGACAAGAGGTTATGGGAGCCCTTCAGGGAGTTTTTGAAGATGCTGCCAAAGAGCACTTGCTGGTAAACCTGCACGGCACAACAGCACCAAGAGGCTGGCATAGAACATGGCCAAATTTTGTAACGGCAGAAGCTGTTTTAGGAACTGAAAGTTATTTTTATGAACCAAGATTCCCTGAAAAAGCAGCAGAACAAAATACCGTATTACCATTTACCAGAAATGTTGCGGGACCTACTGATTATACTCCATTTGCGCTGACTTTTAGAAAATATAAGCGTTTAAATACAGCAGTTCATGAGTTGGCGATGGCTATGATATATACATCTGGCGTTATTCATTTTGCTGATTCAGAGGAGGTTTTTAATTCGCTTCCTAATGAACTTAAAGATTTATTAAAAGAGATGCCTGCAACCTGGGATAAAACAGAATATATAATTGCAGATCCAGGGAAATCAATAGTTTTATTTCGCCAAAAAGACAATCTTTCTTATATTGTTGGAATAAATGGAACCAATTCAGCATTACCCGTTTCAATCGATCTTAAAAAGTATGGTAAGGGTTTTTCAAAATTCAGGATTATCTCCGAAGGTAAAGACGCATTAATGGAATTTAAGGTAGAATCTAATCAGATAGCTTCAAAATGGCATTATGATATAGCGTCTAAAGGAGGATTTATTATTCAGTTTATAAAGTAATTAAGGATTTCTTGAAAAGTGCAGTTTTTTCTGCTTTGCGAAAAAGTTGTAAAAACATTTTAAATAAAAGCCTTTAAGCACTTATGTTTAAAGGCTTTTTTATTGAACCACATTTTATAATTCATTTTTTAAGATTAAGCGGAATTTTATTCTGCAGTTTGTAAGCGTAAAGATGTTATACTACACCGCAAAACCTAATAAACTAATCTTACCCTTTTGATAAGTAAACATGTATTGATTAAATATATGACACCAAATTTGTACACATTAAATAAAAGTTTAATTTTACTTTTTCAAATAGATTTCCTTCTTGCTTGTCATAAAAATAATCCTTCCTAATTATTTTGACAACCGTTATTTCAAGAAGATAGTTTCGAAATTCATTTTCATTAAACTCAAAATCCCATGTGTCAATTTGTAAAATATATTTTGATGCTTTTTTTGGCATCCCTAATTTTAACTTCCTGTAAACAAAAACAAGGAGATAAAATCAAAGTCGGGTTTTCTCAGGCCATGACTACCGACGACTGGCGCAAGCAAATGAATAGCTCTATTAAGATTGAAGCTTCGTTACGACCTGAAGTGGATTTAAAAATTAGTGATGCTAATAACAATATCGGGAAGCAGATTGAAGATATTGAAAGATTCATCTCTAATAAAGTAGATGTTATTATTGTGTCTCCAATTCAATCAAAACCTCTAACCGCAGTAGTAGAAAAATCTATAAAAGCAGGGATTCCGGTTCTTGTTGTGGACAGAAAAATTGATGGGGAAAACTATACCGCCTATCTTGGAGCAGACAATATTGAAATTGGCAGAATTGCTGCCCGATATATTATTTCGCACAGTAAAGGTTCGGGTAAAATTATTGAAATTACGGGAGCAAGCGGCTCATCTCCTGCGTACGAGCGCAAACTTGGGTTTGACCAAATCATTAATGAAAACAAGCGTTTCCAAATTGAAAATACGATTCAGGGTGATTGGGAGGGAGAATCAGTTAAAGAACCACTAAAAGCAATCCTTTTACAAAATCCTGACGTGGAATATATTTTTGCCCACAATGACCGTATGGCTTTAAGCGCCTGGGAAACGGCTAAAACCGTTGGGTTAGAAAATAAAATAAAATTTATTGGAGTTGATGGATTGAATACCGTGAATGGTGGTATAGAATTAGTAAAAAGTGGTGTTTTAGACGGAACGATTTTATATCCGACTGGAGGAAACGAAGCCTTGAAGTTGGCTCTTAAAATGTATAGCAAAGAATCGATTTCTAAAAACAATATCTTAAACACAATTGTTATAGATAACAATAACGCTGAAATTATCGAGAATCAAATGGATAAGGTTGATCAGCAGCAAGCCGTTATCGAATCACAACAAGGAGCAATAAATGTACAGGAAAGAGAATATGCCTCACAGAATAACCTGGTTCGTTTACTTAGTTTTTTCTTAGTGATTATTTTGAGTTTAACCATCTATAGTATTTACTCAACTATTTCCATTTCAAGAAAGAAAAAACAACTCGAGAGAATTAATCAAACCGTAATTGATCAGAATAATGAAATTCAGGAAATGGCTAAAATTGCCCAAAGAAGCAATGAAGCAAAATTGAATTTCTTTACCGGACTTTCGCATGAATTTAAGACGCCCATAACGCTTATTATGAGTTATGTAGAGTCATTAATTGAAAACGAAAAAATTAAAGGTACTGCACTTATTGATGAAGTAAAACTAATACATAAAAATTCAAATCGATTACTTAGATTGATAAATCAATTATTGGATTTTAGAAAAATTGAAGAGCAAAAATTTACCTTAAGAGCTTCAAATACTAAAATCTATGATTTTTCCAATGAAGTAATGACTAATTTTAAAGGTGAAGCTGCCCGTAGAAATATCGATTTTCAGCTTATTTGCAAAAACAAAAACATGGAACTCTTTATCGACAGAGGACTCATGGATAAAGTGTATTTCAATTTGCTTTCCAATGCTTTTAAATTTACTCCCGATAACGGAAAAATTAGTATTTCGATTATAGAAAATCAGGATAATACAGTTAAAATTAGTTTTAAAGATTCCGGAATTGGAATACCGGAAAATGAATTGTCGAATGTTTTTAATCCCTTTTTCAGGGCCTCAAACAATAATAAAAACAGTTCAGGAATTGGGCTTCATCTCTCCAAAGAATTTGTGCTGTTACATCAGGGAACAATCGAACTTAAATCAAAACAGGGAAGTGAATTTGCGATTACTCTACTAAAAGGAAATAGTCATTTACAGCCTTCTGAAATGATTAATAAAGCCGAAAATCTAAACATAACTCCAAATTTAATAACAGATAATTTAGATATAGAAACCGATTTAAATGAAGCAAATGTAGTTTCTGAATCAGAAAAGCATACGCTTTTAGTTATAGAAGACAATGTCGATTTAGTCACATTTTTAAAAGCTAAATTATCCGGTGAATATATAGTCCATACTTCAGACGGAAGCGATGCTATTGAAAAAGCAATGGAAATTGTTCCGGATATTATCATTTGTGACATTAACCTGGTAGACAAAGACGGTTATGAAATTAGCAAAGAATTGAAAAAGGATTTGCGTTCGTCACATATTCCAATCATTATTTTAACAGCTCAAAGCAATAAGGAATCTGTTTTGAAAGGACTGCAAAGTGGCGTAGATCAATATCTTACAAAGCCTTTTAGTCTTTCTATTTTAAAACAATCCATTTCGGGTTTACTTTTCAACAGGGAAAAACTTCGATATTATTATACCAATAATATTTATCGCATTGAGCCTGAGTCTAAATTTGGTAATCAGGAACAGTCCTTTATTACAAAAATGAATGATATTATTAAGGTGAATGTCGAAAATTCTAAATTTTCTGTTGAGGATTTAGCTGATAAACTTGGGGTTTCAAGGGTTCAGTTGTATCGAAAGGTAAAAGCGATTATCGGAATTAATATCAGTGATCATATTAATAATGTAAAATTAGAGAAAGCTGCAGAACTTTTAAAGTCTAATAATATGAATATTTCTGAAATTGCGTACTCACTTGGATTCTCTTCACCAAATTATTTTTCTACAGCTTTTAAGAATAAATTTGGAATTTCACCAAAGGAATACAAATCTTCCAATGGATAATGTTTTAAAATTGATACAAATTAGGTATCAATTTTAAACCTAATGTAACAAAATCGAAACTACACGGTTTTCGTGAATAAATTTTAAACTTTGTAAACCCTTGTAAATAAAGCTTTTTCTGTTTAAATGTCAATACATCAGTATTTGTAGAATTAAATTGTAACATCATTAAAAATAAGTTGTTTTTTTTGCGGATATCTTAGCAACAAGTTTTTAATACATCTACAATGAATAAGATATTGATTTGGTCTGTTACTGCTGCACTGGCAGGTTTTCTATTCGGTTTTGATACCGTAGTTATTTCTGGAGCTGATAAACAATTACAGCTTCTTTGGCATTCGTCCGATGCTTTTCACGGATCTGTTGTTATGGCAATGGCACTTTGGGGAACTGTTGTAGGTGCTATTTTTGGAGGAATTCCAACCAATAAGATAGGGCGTAAAAAAACACTATTCTGGATCGGGATTTTATATTTCATTTCAGCTGTAGGTGCTGCTTTTGCAAATGATCCATTTGTATTTGCTGCTTTCAGATTTATTGGAGGTTTAGGCGTTGGTGCTTCAACTATTGCTGCTCCTGCCTATGTTTCTGAAATTGCTCCTGCTGACAAACGCGGACGCTTAGTAGCTTTATATCAGTTTAATATTGTACTGGGAATTCTAGTTGCCTTTATATCTAACTACTTTTTAAAAGATATTGGAGAAAATGCCTGGCGTTGGATGGTAGGAGTGCAGGCAATTCCATCCTTTATTTATATTCTTTTTATACTTACAATTCCAGAAAGCCCAAGATGGTTATTATCTAAAAACCGTGACGAAGAGGCACGTAAAGTGTTGTTTCAAATAGATCCGTCTGCAAATCTTAAAGATATTATGGATGATTCAAGAGAAAATGGTGTGACCAAACACGAAAACATCTTCATGAAAAAATACCGTTTTCCTTTAATACTGGCTTTTTTAATCGCATTTTTCAATCAGTTTTCGGGGATTAATGCCTTTTTATATTACGCACCAAGAATTTTTGAAGAGGCAGGTTTAGGGCAAAACACAGCCTTATTAAGCAGTATCGGAATCGGGATTACAAATCTTATCTTTACTTTAATCGGAGTAGCATTAATTGACAAATTAGGAAGAAAGTTGTTAATGTACATTGGTTCTATTGGATATATTATTTCTTTAGGATTGGTCTCTGCTTCGTTTTATTTCAATTGGGGAGGATTATCAGTACCTATTTTTCTTTTCTTATTTATCGCCTCTCACGCCATTGGGCAGGGCGCCGTTATCTGGGTTTTTATCTCAGAAATCTTTCCAAATCATATTCGTGCCTCGGGTCAGGCTTTTGGAAGTTCAGTACACTGGGTTTTAGCGGCCATTATTCCCTCTTTAATCCCGATGTTGTTTTCAGAAATAGGTCCAGAAGTCGTATTCTTAATTTTTACATTAATGATGGTGCTGCAGTTACTGTTTGTAATTTTTATAATGCCAGAAACTAAAGGAATATCCTTAGAAGTTTTAAGTGAAAATCTAACCAAGAAAAATATCAAAAAAAATGAAATCAAAGAAACATCTACCGCTGGCATTTTATAGTGCTATACTAATATCTATAGCAGGCTGTAAACCATATTCAGCTGTTGCACAAAATACTTCTGTTTCAGTTTCAACTCCTTCAGAAGAAAAAATGTACCGTCCCAATTTTCATTTTACGCCAAAAGAAGGGTGGATGAATGATCCTAACGGAATGTTCTACGCAAACGGTTATTATCATTTATTCTATCAGCATTATCCTGATGGAAATAAATGGGGACCAATGCATTGGGGACACGCAATTAGTAAAGACTTGGTTAAATGGGAAGAGCAGCCTATTGCTATTTATCCCGACAACGATAAGTATATTTTTTCGGGAAGTGCTGTTGTAGATACAAAAAATTCTTCAGGTTTAGGCACTGGTAAAACGGCTCCTATTGTGGCGATTTATACGCTGCATGATATGACCAAAGAAAAAGAAAATAAAATAGATGTTGAACAGCAGGATATTGCGTATTCGAATGACAATGGTTTTACATGGCAGAAATTTAAGGAAGGAAATCCTGTCGTGAAAAATCCTGGAATTCGTGATTTTCGTGACCCAAAAGCGACCTGGGATGAAACGCATAAACAATGGATATTGGTTTTAGCTGCTCAGGATCGATCTCAGTTTTACAAATCAAGAGATTTAAAAAATTGGGAGTACTTGTCTGATTTTGGAAAAAATATCGGAGCTCACGGAGGTGTTTGGGAATGCCCCGATTTCTTTGAGATAAAAGTGCAAGGCACAAGTGAAACCAAATGGGTTTTAATTCAGAGTTTAAATCCGGGCGGAGCCAACGGAGGTTCCGGAACACAATATTTTATTGGAGATTTTGATGGGACAACCTTTACGCTAGATTCCAATTTTGCAAAAAGAGTAGAAAAAGAAAAAGCCGTTTGGATTGATTACGGAAAAGATAATTATGCCGGTGTAACCTGGAATAATGTTCCGAGCGCTGACGGGAGACGATTGTTTATTGGATGGATGTCCAACTGGGATTATGCACAACAAGTACCAACTAATACATGGAGAAGTGCTACTACAATTGCCCGAGAAATTCAGTTAATTAAAAATGGAACTGACTATAGTCTGATTAGCAATCCGGTAAAAGAAATCAATAAATATGTTTCTAAAACAATTAAAGGAAAAAATCTAAATGGAAAAGGAAAGCTTTCAATTTTAGAACCAGGAAAAATTGATTTAACCCAGGCCATTGTCAATTTTAATTTAAAAAACTTAAAACAGGATACTTATACGATTTCGCTTTCAAACGCAGCGGGAGAAGTGTTGACTTTCGGATTAAATAATTCAGATCATTATTTATTTCTGGATCGTTCGAAGGCAGGGAAAAACGATTTCTCAGACAAATTCGCTTCCACAATTACCAAAGCGGCTTTAGATGGAAATCAAAAAGAAGGTGCTTTTAAAATCATTTTAGACAAAACATCCATTGAGATATTTTACAACAATGGCGAAAAAGTAATTACTGAAATCTTTTTCACAAACCAGCCATTTACTTCCCTGTCGGTTTCTTCAAATGAAGGAGTTGAATTGAGCAACCTCGTAATTAACCAATTAAATATAAACTAACTAAAAACCACTAACCTCATGAAAAGTAAAATTATTTATTTTCTATTTTTCTTCTTTCCAATGCTGATTTTGACAGCACAGGAAAGCGGAATTAAAGGAACCGTAATTTCGTCCGACGACGGAATGCCGCTTCCGGGAGCTACTGTACTTATTTCGGGTACAAAAACCAGTACAGTTACTGATTTTGATGGAAATTTTTCTTTCGGAAATATTAATTCAGATGCCGTAATTGTTATTTCTTTTATCGGATACGCACCACAATCAATTCCCGTAAAAGGACAAAAAACACTAAATGTAATATTAAAAGTAGACAACAATCAACTAAATGAAGTGGTTGTAACTGGATATTCAAAACAAAAGAAAACAGATATTACCGGAGCAGTTGCGGTTGTAAACATGAAGGAAGTCATGAAACAACCAGAACCAAACCCAATTAAAGCGTTACAGGGAAGAGTGGCAGGGGTGAAAGTTTCCTCTGACGGATCTCCGAGTGGAGGAAATACAAAAGTGGTAATTCGTGGTGTAGGAACGTTAAACAACACCGATCCTCTTTATGTAATTGACGGAATGCCGACTAAATCAGGAATGCACGAATTAAATCCAAATGATATTGAAACTATTCAGGTTTTAAAAGATGCTTCTTCGGCAAGTATTTATGGTTCCCGCGCTTCAAATGGAGTAATTATCATCACTACCAAGAAAGGGAAAGAAGGTAAAATGAGAATCAATTTTAGTACATACACTTCTACTTCTGATTATTCAAGAAAGCTGGAAGTGCTAAATGCAAATCAATTTGGTCAGGCTTTATGGCAGGCGAATATCAATGATGGATTAAATCCTAACAACAATAACCTGCGTTACCAATTTGATTGGGAAGTGAACAATAATAAACCACAGTTAAACAAAGTTTTGGTTCCTGAATATTTAGATGCAGATCAAACCCTGAAAGCATCCAATACAGATTGGTACGATGCCATTTCGCAAACAGGAATTGCTGAATCTTATGATTTATCTGTTTCAAATGCATCAGAAAGAGGGAACTATGTTTTTTCTTTGGGATATTATGGAAGTGAAGGTGTTGTGAAAACAACCGACTTTGAAAGAATCTCTGCCAGAATGAATGGTTCCTATAAATATTTTGATGGTAAACTGGTTATTGGAGAAAACTTTAGTTTCAATCGTACCAATGAAGTTACTGATCCTGGAGTTTTAGATCCGGCACTCCGTGCATTGCCGATTATTCCGGTACATACGGTTGACGGAAAAGGCTGGGGCGGACCAGTGGGCGGAATGAATGACAGACAAAACCCTGTTCGTCTTTTAGAATATAATAAAGACAATAACTATGATTATTTACGTCTTTTCGGAAATATGTATGCCGATTTAGAAATTATCAAAAATCTTCATATTAAAAGCAGTTTTGGTATTGATTATGGATTTTATAAAAAACGTACTCTTCAAAGAAGTTATAAGTCTGGGTATTTACAAAACGATCAGACATCTGTGACTATTGATGAGTCAGTAAGTGATAAATGGACATGGACCAATACAGCAATTTACAGCCTGAATTTCGGAAAAAGCAATCTGAATTTAATGGCAGGAACTGAGATGTATAAAGACGTTTTTGACAACACAACTTTGCGTAAAAATGACTTTTTGATTGAAACTCCTGATTATATGTATCCAGATGCAGGAACAGGAGAATCATTTACAAGCGGAACTTCAACAGTATATTCATTGCTTTCGTATTTTGGAAAAGCGGACTATGAGTTTGACAATCGTTATTTGCTTTCAGCTACAATTCGTCGTGATGGTTCTTCGCGTTTTGGTAAAAACAATCAGTTCGGAACTTTTCCAGCCGTTTCTGCAGGATGGAGAATTAGCAATGAAAACTTCATTAAAAATAATGCACCTGTCTTTTCTGACTTAAAATTACGTGCAGGCTGGGGGCAGACCGGAAATCAGGAAATCAGTAATACTGCCGTTTACAGTTTGTATTTGGCTAGTTATGCAGGTGGAAGTCCAACCTGGGCAACTTCTTACGGAACTGCTTATGACATTGCAGGAAACGGAAACGGATTACTTCCTTCTGGTTTTATCGCAACGCAATCTGGAAATGATGATTTAAAATGGGAAACCACTACGCAAACCAACATTGGTTTAGATTTCGGATTATTCAAACAAAAATTAAGCGGTTCTGTTGATTATTATATCAAGAAAACCGAAGACATCCTGGTTTTACCTCCTTATTTAGGAGTAATTGGTGAAGGTGGAAATCGTTGGGTAAATGGAGCATCAATGGAAAACGAAGGATGGGAAGTTTCTTTAGGATATCACGATGAAACATCATTTGGATTGAAATATGATATCTCTGGAAATATTTCGGCAAACAAAAATAAAATCACACAATTACCTGATGAGGTAAAAAATAATTATGGAGGAGACGGATTAAATGATAATATTTTAGGTCGCCCGATTAACTCTATGTATGGTTATGTTACCGATGGATTATTTAAAAGTCAGGACGAAGTTGATAACTCGGCCAATCAGGAAGGAAAAGGCCTGGGGAGAATTCGTTATAAAGATTTAAACGGAGACGGAACCATAACAGATAAAGATCGTACCTGGATTGGAAATCCAAACCCGGGTCTATTGTATGGATTTAATTTAGGACTAGGATATAAAAATTGGGATTTTACCACTTTCTGGGAAGGAGCAAGTGATGTTGATGTAATTAATAATTCCAAATACCAGACTGATTTCTGGAGTGTGGATGATGTAGGTTCAAACAAAGGAACCCGCTTGCTTAACGCCTGGTCTTTGGATAATCCAAATTCTACTATTCCGGCTTTAACCACAGTTGATAGAAATGCAGAATCGAGATTTTCAACTTATTATGTAGAAAACGGAAACTATCTTAAACTGCGTGTTCTGCAATTTGGATACAGCCTACCAAAAGATTTATTGAAAAAAATGAATTTTGAAAGTTTCAGATTGTATGTCAGTGGACAAAATTTACTGATTATTGATGCTAAAAGTTTTACTGGTGTAGACCCTGAAAATGCTGCAAATGCAGTATCTGGATACCCGCAGCCAACGACTTTTACAGTGGGGCTTAATTTTACTTTATAATAAAAGATTAAATAAAAAAACATGAAAAAATTACTATATATAACAGGGTTTTTAGTACTGGGGCTATTTGCTTCCTGCTCCGATTTTCTGGAAAATGATCCCCGTGGCGTGTTGTCTGAAGAAGATATTGTAACTCCGGAATCAGTAGAAGGATTTATGAATGCAGCTTATGCGCAGTTAGGAAATGATCATTATGATTCGCCTTATAGTTTATGGCCATTTGGAAATGTACGTTCTGATGATGCTTACAAAGGCGGAAGTGGAACTAATGATATTCAGGATTTTCACTTTTTTGAAGTTTCGAATAATATCAGACCAGATTTTGGTGAATTAGATTCTTTTTGGTACATCAGTTATGTTGGGGTTTCCAGAGCTAATAAAGCTTTGAAAGCATTAGAACAAATTTCTGAAGCAGATTATCCGCTAAAGAAAACCCGTATGGCCGAGATGCGTTTTTTAAGAGGGCATTTCTATTTTATGCTGAAAATTATGTTCCGAAATGTTCCTTATATCACAGAGGATATTCCGGTAGAAGATTATAAAACGATTTCGAACAAAGCACTTTCAAACGAAGAACTTTGGAATAAAATTGCTGAAGATTTTCAGACTGCCGCTGATGGTTTGCCAGAAACGCAGCCACAAGTGGGTCGCGCTACTAAAAAAGCAGCCTACGCTTATTTGGCAAAAACCCGTCTGTATCAGGCATACACACAAGACGAAACTTATAAAGTTACAGGAACCAATGCACAGCATTTACAGGAAGTAATTGCAGCAACAGACAATGTAATAGGAAAAGCAAGCTTAGAGCCTGATTTTGCAAATAACTTTTTACCGGGAACATATGAAAACGGAGCGGAATCTATTTTCTCAATTCAATTTTCAGACAATGACGGAACTTTATATGGGAGATTAAATTTTTCAGATGTCCTGTCAACTCCTCAAGGATTGGGATGCTGCGATTTTCATAAACCAAGTCAAAATTTAGTAAATGCCTTTAAAACGGGTACAAATGGTTTACCAGAATTTGACACCTATAACAATCAGGATTTTGATTATAAAAATATCGATGCAAATACAGTTGATCCAAGATTGTATCACACCGTTGCGATGCCTGGTTTACCTTATAAGTATGATCCTGAATTTTTATACGTTGAGGCTTGGGTAAGATCTCCTGGCACGTATGGCTATTTTGCTTCATTAAAAGAAAACGTGGCGCCAAGCTGCAGTTGTGTAGTGAATATTGATCCTTTTTACGGGAATTCAAAAAACAGAATCCAGATTCGTTATGCTGATGTGATTTTAATGCGTGCCGAAGCTTTGATTGAATTAGGAAGACAAGCAGAAGCTCTACCATTAATCAATCAAATTAGAGAAAGAGCTGCTCAAAGTACGGGAAGACTTCCGTATGTGAACAACTTTAAAATCAATACTTATGTTGACGGAGTGAATTGCAACTGGACACAGGATTTTGCCCGTAAGGCTATGCGCTTTGAACGTCGTTTAGAATTGGCTATGGAAGGAAGCCGTTTCTTTGATTTAGTTCGTTGGGGAGTGACAGATCAGGTATTGAATGATTTTTATGCAGGAGAAAAAACAAAACGTACCTATTATCAGGATGCCTTTTTTGATGAAGGTAAAGAAGAGTATTGCCCAATCCCGTTGAAACAAATTAATTTCAGTCAGGGATTATACAAACAAAATCCTGGTTATTAATCTATTTTAAGAACATTCACATGAGAAAATTTATATATAAAAATTGGACAAAAGTGTCTTTCTTTCTGGCAGTAGTTTTTACAATTACTGCCTGCGAAAACAGTTTTGAGAGTGGCGGTTTTGATGTCAATTCACCTTCTAATGTTACTTCTTTTAAAATAAATGGAGTAGCTGGTAAAATTGATCAGAAAACAGGAAATATTAATCTTACGATGCCTTATGGATCTGACATTACAGCGGTAAAACCTGAAATAGTCCTACAAGCCGGAGCAACATCAAATCTTGATGTAACAGCGCCAGTCAATTTTACAAATCCGGTAAAGTTTAGAGTTGTAAATGGTAATTTATTTAAAGACTATACCGTAACGACGGTAGTTTTAAGTCCAATTAAAAGTTTTACCATAAATGGAACTGCGGCGACTGTAAACGATGTTAGCAAAACCATTACCATGACGCTGCCAGAAGGAACCAATTTGACGGCCTTGAAGCCAATTATTGAATTAACAGAAGGTGTTTCCATTTCGCCTGCATCTGGTCAGACAATTGATTTTACAAACCCAGTGACTTTTGTAATAACCTCTAATGGAAAAAGCGTGAATTATACTGCTAATGTGGGAGTTCCGGTAACTGGTTTAGTTGTTGCTTTCTTAGGAACCGCTGCAACGAGAGCTGAAATTACAAATATGGATGAAATTGCGGCTGCCGATTGGTTCTTTTCTACTTTTAGCGGAGCGAAATATATTTCATTTAACAGCGTTGAAAGCGGTGCGGATTTAAGCGATGTTGATGTAATCTGGTGGCATTTTGATTCAGCAGCCAATTTACCAGCAATTGTCTACAAACCTGCTGTCACAACAGCTTTAAAGAACTTCAGATCTAACGGAGGGAATTTACTTTTGACCTCTTTTGCCTCTCAATATGTAGATGCTTTGGGAATTGTTCCTTCAGGAAAAGGACCGAATAATGTTTTTGGAGATTTTCCTCCAAACGGATTTGTAGATGCAAATTCCTGGGGAATGTCATTTGTTGGTCATGAGGGCCATCCAATTTTCGAGGGATTAGCAACTTATGAAACAGGGAAAGCCAATCTACTCCAAGGCGGAACTTTCCGTTTAAATCATACAGCTTGGTGGTTTTTGCCAGAATGGGGAGGTTATGGTAATGGTGAAGGCTGGAGAAGCCAAACAGGAGGAACCAATTTAGCGAGTGAGGCCTGGGACAATAATCTTGACGGAAGAGTAACTATAGCAGAGTTTCCAAATACTGCAACTAATAAAAATGTGGTCGTAATTTCGATGGGTGCTTATGATTGGTACAATGAAGCCAATAGCAGCGGTGTACCAAGTCAGGCTAACGAATTTATAAACAATATCAAGATTTTGACACAAAACAGTATCAATTATTTAGCTAAAAAGTAATCTATCTTGAAATCAACAAAAATGAAATATAGAAATATAATAACAATCGCTTCCATTTTCTTTTCGCTTGTTTCGTGCAGTCAGGACGATACGTATGTGGGAGGTTCTATTTCAGGAGGAAATTCTGAGATAACAAGCATTTTTCCTGTTCCGCCATCACAATGGATGGGCGCAAATGACCCATATTACAGTGCGGGTTATACAGGTGATATTATGCCATTTTTTGATAATGGAAAATTTCACATTTATTTCCTTCATGATGCGCAAAATAAACCTGCAGGAAAAGGTTTCCACGATATTCATGAATACTTAAGCACCGATTTGGCTCATTTTACCTACGAAGGACAAATGATTCCATACGGAAAAACAACAGATCCTGATTTTGCCATTGGCACAGGATCAGTTGTAAAAGTGGGTAATCTTTATTACTTTTATTATACAGGACACAATGAAACTCCGGCTTTTATACAATCCAATGCCAGAGAAAGCGTTTTATGCGCCACAAGTTCTGATTTGAAAAATTGGACAAAAGTCCCTTCTTTTAAAATTACAGCACCGGCCGGATATTATAATTATGATTTCAGGGATCCGCATGTGTTTTATAATGATGAGTTAAAAAAGTATTCAATGTTGGTGAGCACACAAACGGAGCCGGGAAGAAAAGCAGTTTTATTGCATTTTACAAGTGCGGATCCTGCGTCAGGAAAATGGGATGTTCAGGCTCCCATTTATACGACAACACCTCAGGAGAATTATTTAATGATGGAATGTGCTGATATCTTTAAAATGGGCAATTATTGGTATTTGTTTTTCTCTGAAAATTGGAGTGGTAATAGAGGAACACATTACAGAATGGCAACCTCTATCAACGGACCTTGGACAACACCAGAAAATGACATGATCGACGGAGAATATTTTTATGCCGGTAAAACAGCTTCTGACGGAAATAAAAGATATGTTTTTGGATGGAATGCCCGTAAAACCCCTGAAAATGATCTTGGAAATAAAGATTGGGCAGGCAATATGGTCATCCATGAATTGGTTCAAAATGGTGATGGAACTCTGGGGGCACATGCACCGCAATCAGTTAAAGATTTATTTTCTAAAAAGAGCCGTACAGCTGAGGTTGATATAATCACGGCAAATGTGACAACAAATAATGGAAGTTATAGTTTATCGGGTGAAGCAGAAAAAGCAATGGTAACTTTTAAATCCGCAGGTAAGAAAGCCAGAATAAAAGCAGAAGTCACTTTATCAAATAATGCCGGAACAACAGGATTTGTTTTTCATACCAATGATAGCGGAAGTTATTATAAGATTGTTTTCGATATAGCAAAAGGTAAAATAATAGGTTATAATTCTATTTCACAAGAGGTAACCCGCATGCCATTTCAATTTCAGACAAATACGAAGTATGATGTTGAAATAATTACAGAAGGAAGCGTTGTAGTACTTTACATTAACGGCAAAGCAGCTTTGACGAATCGTGTTTACGGTAGAGAACAAAACAAATGGGGATTAATTGCTGAAGGACAAAATAGTACCTTTTCTAATCTGCAAATTACACAACCAGAATAACATTAATATAAAATAATTTTAGAATGAATAACGGAAAAAACCTTAAGGCAGTGGCCTACGGAGAGGTGCTTTGGGATGTTTTCGACAAAGAGAAAAAGATTGGTGGTGCACCTCTAAATGTAGCATTACGTATGAAAACATTCGGTTGTGAGGTCGCTATGATTAGCTGCGTAGGAAATGATGAAGACGGAGAAGCAATTATCAATCAGGTAAAAAGCTTAGGACTGGAAACAGATACTATTGTTAAATCAGAAGATTTTCCTACTGGTTTAGTAAATGTAACATTGAATGAACGTGGTTCGGCAAGTTATGAAATCGCTTATCCTTCAGCTTGGGATAAAATTGAATTGAACGATTTCGCTAAAAAGATAGCTTCCGACGCTGATGTCTTAATTTACGGAAGTTTAGTTTGTAGAGATAAGATATCAAGAGCGTCTTTGGAAGAATTGTTGCAAACCCATGCTTATAAGGTTTTTGATGTTAATTTAAGAAAACCTCATTATTCTTATGAAATGCTGGAACAATTAATGCATGCTTCCGATTTTATTAAGTTCAATGATGAAGAGTTATTAGAGATTACAGCAACAATGAAGTCGTCATCTATCAGTTTAGAAGAAAATATGCGTTTTATTTCAGAAAGAACTAAAGTTACCGCAATGTGTGTCACCAGAGGTAAGCACGGTGCTTTGCTAATGTGGGATGGGCAAATTTACGAAAACGGTGGTTATCCTGTTGAAGTTGCTGATACAGTAGGAGCAGGCGATTCATTTTTGGCCGCTTTAATTACTTCCTTACTTACAGGTAAAGAACCTCAATACGCTATTAATTTTGCTTGTGCAGTTGGAGCATTAGTTGCTGAAGCACCAGGAGCTAATCCAGAAATACCGTATTCTAAGATTGAAAATTTAATGTTAAATGTAAAAGTATAGTCTTTCTTTAAAAATGTTTTAAAATTATGCCCTTGAACTGAGAATGTTTAAGGGTTATTTTTTTATTATCTTAATCTAGTATAGATTAACGTCTGATCTATTTTAGAGAGCTAACTTTTCTAGTTCCCAATTATGATGAACAGGAAAAACTAAACTTCAGCTGAAATTTATTGTATATGTATTAATAAGTGTGAATTTCTACTATAATATATAAGAAGGATTCTTTAGAGAAGAATTAGTTTTTTAATCAGAAGCTGTTTCTCGCTGTTCCTTCCAATCTTTTGTAGTTGAACCCCACCAAAAAGGATTTTTCCTAGAGAGTCGTTTTCAAAAGAATTGTTACTACTATATAGTATAAGAAAAAGCAGGAAAAAGCAATTTTTGTATCCTGGTGCGTTTGTGATAAAGAGGAAAAAGGGGTGTAGAAGAATCAAAATCCCAGAAAAGAGCATAATTCGATCTGTTGTAAAGTTCTCAGGAAAGAATGTATTGTGATGTGAAGTCCATAAAGACGGC